>JBCCRZ010000001.1:0-46373 GCA_039200855.1 Cyanobacteria bacterium P01_D01_bin.44
CATGAATCGCACCGTTGTTTGGTTTAGACGAGATTTAAGAATTTGCGATCACGAGCCGCTCTATCGCGCGGTGCGACGCGGTGTGGTGATCCCTGTTTTTGTGTTTGATCAAGCACTGCTGCATCACCCTGAAACTGGGGCTGCTCGGGTGGCGTTTTTATTGGACTGTTTACGATCGCTGGATGGGGATTTGCGATCGCACGGTGGTTGCCTAATTTTGCGCTTTGGTGACCCCGTAGACGTCCTCCCCCAGCTAGTGCAAGAAACCCAGGCCGAGGGTATTTACAGCTACACCGACTGTGAGCGCATCTATGGCCGCGTGCGCGACGCCCGACTCAACCAGGTTCTGGCCGAGCGAGGGATGAAAATTCGCTGGTTTGAGCCCGCCGCTAGCCGTCCTGACCTGGTGCCCTACCCCGAGTATCGCCGCTGGTGGTATCAGGAAATGAGGACAGTCCCCGTCCCGACGCCAGCGGTGGTGGCAGTCCCTGACACTATCCCCAGTGAGCCCCTGCCAGACCTGACGAAACTGGGGCACCTTAGCAATGGCAAACCAATTCCACCGGGGGGTACCGCTGAGGCGCGCCGACGGCTGCAAACCTTCCTTGACGAAAAGGTCGAGCGCTACTACTGGCAGCTGTCTTATCCTGGTGCTGAGGCTACCACGGGGCTCAGTCCCCACATCAAATTTGGGGCCATTTCGGTTCGCGAATGTGTACAAACCATCTGGCAGGCTAGCGATCATGGCGATCATCGTATCCGCCGTAGCCATCAACAGTTGGTCTCACGTCTGCGCTGGGGTAATGGCTTTACCCAGCGGTTTCGCTATCTGCCGCAGTTGGAGTTGCGATCGCTCTACGCAATTTTTGACGCCGATGGCTGGGACTTTGACGATAATCTTTACCGGGCCTGGCAAATCGGCGAAACGGGCTTCCCTATTATCGATGCCGCCGCTCGATGTCTGCAGGCGACCGGGGGGTATCTGGCCCTCAACTTTCGCAGTCGCGCCATTTATGCCAGCTTTTTGAGCAATCTGCTAGGCATGGACTGGCGCTATGGGGCATTGCACTTTATGCGCCATTTAATCGACGGCGACTGCCCCATTGATCACTATCAGTGGGCCATGCAAGCTGGGGTTACCCACTGCATTGACAAACCCTGGACCCGGATCTATAACCCAGGCCAGGCAGCCGTCGATCGCTGTGACCCCGACGGTGATTTTATTAAGCGCTGGGTGCCAGAGCTGGCCCATCTACCCCCTAAAGACCTGGGCACCCCCCCGCCAACCAAGGGCTATCCCCAGCCTATTTTGGACTATCGCAAAGCCCGCCAGCGGCGTGTTCGGCAGCTAGAGCAACAGCGAGAAAAATTCTTACAGACCCAAAATGTTGTGCCCTATCTGGGACAAATGCCCGCTGACCTCACCCCCTTTGGAGCCGACCGTTACCCTAGCGAAATTGACTGGGTACAGCCGCCCATTGAGCGGTTATTCCCAGCTGCCCTCGCTCTCGACCGGTTGGACCTGGCCCAGGCCAAAGCGCTGCGCACCTGGTTTGTTGCCCATGTCAATGTCGTCCCACCCAAACGGCGCAAGCGAAAACAAAAGCCGCCCTCGGAGGTAGATCAGCTCAGTTTGCTCTAGTAAGGATCAACCTCTCCTGAGCGGCGTCGAAGGTATCAATCTATATCAGCAATGCGGGTCGTACCGTTTAACCCTCTAAACTAGGGATTGCTCTGCAATTTGGAGATGGTGCATGGAATTTGAAACCCTGGCTCAGCAGGCTTGCTATGAAAAAGTGGCTGGTTGGATGACCAAACTATTTGGCGATATTCCCTGGGAAAAGTTAGATACCGAGGGATTTGGCCTATTTATGGGCTCTGCCTGGGTAGAGGTATGGATCTATCCTTGGGGCGATGATGACTCTGTGATTAATGTGCGCTCCACTGTGGTGTCCGGTGCTGATTTAAAGACCGACTTACAAACCTTTCTATTGCAAGAAAACGATCAGTTACGCTTTGGAGCTTTTGCCCTAAGCGAAACCGGCGATGTGGTTTTTGAACATACGATTGTCGGCTCCACCTGTGATCCGGAGGAGATCAAAGCCTCGGTGATGGAAGTGCTAGAGACCGCCGATGAGTATGACGACAAAATTGTTGCTAGGTGGGGCGGCAAGCGGGCACTGGACCGTTCGCCAGGTTGAGGCACTATTTTTGAGATACTAATGAATAAACGCAGAGACAAACAGCACCAGGGTGAGCACACCGGATAAAATCAACAACGCCTTGCCTGCGTTCCAACTGCCTTTCCAGGAATAATTTTTTTCAGCCATCGCGAATCGTAAAAGCAAACTGCATGTCTTTAGGTTAAAGGCTAAACCAGGTTAAAGGTTAAACCTTCAGATTGAGACGATGCCCTAACTGCTCACTGCCGCCGAACTGCTGGGTTTAGCGAAGATCATTCGCCCCGCGGAGGTTTGCAACGCGCCAGTGACTACCACATCGAGTTCTTCGCCAATATAAGCGCGGCCCTCTTCGACCACTACCATAGTGCCGTCGTTGAGGTAGCCCACGCCCTGTGAGGCTTCTTTCCCTTCTTTGAGGATTTTGATACCGATGCCGTCCCCAGGCAGATACGCAGGCCGAATCGCCTGGGCCAGGTCATTGATATTTAAGACCGTGACCTTCTGCACGCTGGCCACTTTATTCAGGTTGTAATCGTTGGTGAGCAGGTTGGCATTGAGTTCTTGGGCCAGCTTGACCAGCTTGGCATCCACCGTGCCGATATCTTCGTAGTCGGCGGGGTCAATCACAATCCGCTCGGCATACTTTTCGCGCATGCGGTTGAGGATATCAAGCCCCCGACGACCTCGGGCACGTTTTTGATCGTTGGCAGCATCGGCCACGCTTTGGAGCTCCTGGAGCACGAACTGAGGGATTAAAATTTGCCCCTCCAAAAAACCCGTCACCAGGAGTTCTTCGATCCGCCCGTCAATGATGCAGCTGGTGTCTAAGACCTTTGTGGTGGAGGGCTTGAGGGTGCCCTCGGCCAGCAGCATAGATTCGTAGCTGTTAGGGTTAATCAGTCGCAGCAGGGCACGACCATGGGTGTCGGCCAGGTTCATGCCTGAGACGGCAAACAAAATGCTGCCCATCACCGCTGTCAGGGGTTTGATGAAGCCAAACTCAGGGGGGATTGGCAGTAAAAACAACGGGGCGAGCATCAGGTTGGCAATCAGTAGGCCAATCACCAAACCCACGGCACGGGTCAAGATGCGATCCGGGGGCATGACTTTGATCTGACGCTCTAGCCGACGATAGCTCGTTTGCACCACCAGCCCTAAACCGGTGCCAATCAGGGCACCAAAAACAGCGGTCACGGAACCCAGGCCCTCCAGGTTATTGACCTGCTTGAGTGCATCGGCAGGCAGCAGGTCAACACCATAAAAGCCAATGCCCGCACCAGCCAAGATGAATGAAATTACAATGAGTGCATCAAGCATAGGACTTTACTGCCAGGGGCAGTTGGTCTCAAATTTAGGGATAATCAGGCTTTCAGTATCCTTTAGATAACCATGCTTAGCGAAGCTTTGCAAAGCCTCTCGCAATATTTGTAAAGGGTTTTGTCAGGGGGCTAGCTCAGCTAGAACGCCATACCCATCACCGATTCAACTGAGTCCCCTTAAATGCCCGAAAATATTATGGTTTACCGATTATAGCTAATATAGTCGCAGCTCCAGTATAGTCGCAGCTCCAGATATTGTTGATGAACCGAATCCTTACGTCGCGCTCGCATAAAGTTAATTCCAAAATTTAAACGAATTCCAAAATTTAAATGCCCCCTATCGAACCGCTGTCTGCCTATTTGCATATTCCCTTTTGTCGGCGGCGCTGCTTTTATTGTGATTTCCCGATTTCAGTGGTGGGCAATCAGCTTCGGGGGGAAACCTCTGGCACCATGGCCCAGTATGTCGAGCGGCTCTGTGCCGAAATTGCCGGGACGCCAGTCCTGGGGGGCGGCCTCAAGACCGTCTTTTTGGGTGGGGGGACACCGTCACTGTTATCGGTGCCGCAATTGGCGCAAATCTTAGCGGCGCTGCGTCAGCAGTTCGGCATTGCTGCTGATGCGGAAATTTCGATGGAAATGGACCCAGGCACCTTTGATCGAGACCATTTGCAAGGCTACCGAGATTTGGGGATTACCCGCGTCAGTCTGGGGGTGCAGGCTCTTCAAGATGAGCTGCTAGAACTGTGTGGGCGGTTTCACCGGGTGGCTGATGTCCATCGGGCAGTGGCGGATTTGCACCAGGTCGGTATCCCCAGCTGGAGCCTGGATCTGATCTCTGGGCTGCCCCACCAAACCCTGGCCCAGTGGGCACAGTCGCTGGCAAATGCGATCGCACTTCGCCCTGATCACATCTCGGTCTATGACCTCACCCTCGAACCCCAGACGCCTTTTGGTAAGCAATATGCCCCCGGCGATCGGCCCTTGCCACCGGAGGCCACCACCGTAGCCATGTATCGTCTGGCCCAGCAAACCCTCACAGAGGCAGGCTACGCGCATTACGAAATCTCTAACTATGCCCGACCCGGCCACTGCTGCCAGCACAACCTCACCTACTGGCACAATCAGCCCTACTACGGGTTTGGCATGGGGGCGACTAGCTATACCTGCTACCAGCGCTTTGGCCGACCCCGCACCCAGCGTCAGTATGCCGATTGGCTTGAGGGTTATTTAGCGATGGATGGGCACCTCGACTGTGAACCGACACCTCCCTTAGAACGGTTGCTTGATGGATTGATGGTCGGCCTGCGGCTGGCTGAGGGGGTTGCGATCGCGCCTCTACAGACCTATTTGGGCAAGGATATTTCAGTGCATTTACGCCATGCCCTGGGAGATTACATAGACAAAGGCTGGGTGAGTTTGAGTTGCGATCGCCTGTGGCTAAACGATCCAGAGGGATTTTTGATGTCCAACACCGTGATTGCCGAGCTGTTTTGTCTGGCCGAAACGTGGGACGAGGGCTTAACGTCGCAAATTTAACCCTTTCCTAAGGTCTAGAATTCTCGCCAGCGGCGATAATTTGGAGAGCTGTGGCCATCATCTGCTCTTAGTCTCCAGGGGTGAGGTTGGGGTTTTAGCGGTCCAGCTTTGCAGTAAAATATCACCCTGTAAAAAAACACCCTGTGAAAAAGTGTAGCTGACCCATGCCGAAGGTACTTGTCTCCGATCCCATCGACCAGGCCGGATTAGATATCCTCTCCCAGGTAGCCCAAGTCGATGTCAAAACGGGCCTATCCCCCGAAGAACTTGTCAAAATCATTGCCGATTATGACGCCCTCATGATCCGCTCTGGCACCAAGGTCACCGCAGCGGTCATCGAAGCGGGCAAAAATATCAAAATTATTGGTCGAGCCGGGGTGGGGGTCGATAACGTGGATGTGCCCGCTGCAACGCGGCGTGGGATTGTCGTGGTCAACTCTCCAGAGGGCAATACAATTGCCGCTGCTGAGCATGCCCTGGCCATGATGCTGTCGATATCGCGGTTAATCCCCGTGGCCGATCACTCAGTCAAAGCCAAAGAGTGGAATCGCAAAAAATTTACCGGGGTTGAAGTCTATAAAAAGACCCTGGGCGTGGTCGGCCTGGGCAAAATTGGCTCCCATGTGGCCACCGTTGCTCGGTCCATGGGCATGAAACTCCTGGCCTACGATCCTTTTATTTCCAGTGAGCGGGCTGAGGAAATTGGCTGTCGTCTGGTGGATCTAGACCTGCTTTTCCAGGAGTCAGACTACATTACCCTGCATATTCCCAAAACTCCCGATACGGCCCATCTGATCAATGCCGAAGCCCTGGCTAAGATGAAGCCCACCGCCCGTATTGTTAACTGCGCCCGCGGCGGCATCATTGACGAAAACGCCCTGTATGAAGCCATTCGCGATGGCCAAATTGCCGGAGCGGCCCTCGATGTCTACGAATCCGAGCCCCTCGGAGACTCCCCCCTGCGCGATCTGGGTAATGCCATTGTGCTCACCCCCCACTTGGGGGCCTCGACCGAAGAGGCCCAGGTGAACGTCGCCATTGACGTGGCCGAGCAAATTCGCGATGTGCTACTGGGGTTACCGGCTCGCTCTGCGGTGAATATTCCCGGCCTGCGCCCCGATATTTTAGAAAAGCTGCGGCCTTACCTGCAGCTAGCCGAAACCCTGGGTAATCTGGTGGGCCAGCTAGCCGGTGGGCGGATCGAGCAGTTCCAGATTCGCCTCCAGGGGGATCTTGCTGAAAACGACGGCAAACCGATTGTGATTGCCGCCCTCAAAGGATTACTCTCCAACGCCTTACAAGAGCGCGTTAACTATGTGAATGCCTCTATTGAGGCCAAAGAGCGTGGCATCCATGTGATCGAAACCCGCGATACCTCCATCAAAGACTACACCGGTTCTTTGCATCTCTCAGCCAAAGGCTCTCTGGGAGAGCATTCCGTAACGGGGGTGCTGCTGGGAGGCGACGAAGTCCGGATCATCGACCTCAATCAGTTTCCGATCAATGTCCCGCCCACAAAATATATGCTGTTTACCCTACACCGCGATATGCCCGGCATCATTGGCAAAATTGGCTCTCTGCTAGGCAGCTTTAATGTCAATATCGCCAGTATGCAAGTGGGTCGCAAAATTGTCCGCGGCGATGCCGTGATGGTCCTGAGCATTGACGATCCGCTGCCCGAAGGGATTTTGACCGAAATCACTAAAGTCCCAGGGATTCGAGAAGCTTATACGGTTGCACTCTAGTGACGGTGAGGGCTCCAGCACATTTCCGAGAGGTCTGCGATTTTGGCAAATAGCTGGTGGGAAATTCAGATAACCTGTAACCCGGCCTTAGAAGACAGCGTCTTTTGGCGATTTGAAACGTTGGATGGTCGGGGCACCTCTAGTCAGCAACACGGCAAACACCGGGTTGTCAAAGCCTATTTCCCCCAGTCCAATTTTGAGCATCTCGATCTGGCCGCTCTGGCCCTGACCCTCAAGCAAGACGCCCTCTGTGTGGGCAACATGGCCGAGCCCCTGGTCGAGTGGCGACTGATAGAAGAAGAAGACTGGTCAAAAAGCTGGAAAACCCATTGGCATCCCCAGGAAATTGGCGATCGCTTTTTAATCAACCCAGCCTGGATCCCAGTCCCAGAAGAGACTACCCGTTTAGTCCTACAGCTTGACCCAGGCAGCGCCTTTGGCACCGGGGCCCACGCTACCACCCAGCTCTGTCTAGAATCCTTAGAAATGCGGTTAGGGGCGGGGAGTGATGGTGACACAAACGGTCTAACCATTGCCGATATTGGATGTGGCTCGGGTATTTTGTCCATCGGGGCGATCTTGCTTGGAGCCAAGCAGGCCTATGCGGTGGATATTGACCCCTTAGCGACCAGTGCTACCGCTGCGAATCAAGCCCTCAATGGCATTGACGCACAGCGGCTATCGGTGCGCGAGGGTAGCCTGAAAACGCTGATCGAGACCTTAGAAAATCCCGTTGATGGCATTGTTTGTAACATTTTGGCAGAGGTCATCATTGACTTAATTCCCCACCTCAACGACATCGCCAAACCATCTACCTGGGGTATTCTCAGCGGCATTTTGCTAGAGCAATCTAAGCTGGTGGCCGAGACCCTTGAGCAAAACGATTGGGTGGTGGCAACCTTGTGGCGTCGTCAGGAGTGGTGTTGCCTAAATATTCGGCGGTCCTAGCATGGGCTCGCTCAATGTCATCAGAAGTGGTGAGGTCGCCAATGGATACGATGATTTTTTTAGGAAAAGTGCTGCTCTTATCTGCACTCATTAGCGTTTCGATTAAAGCACTGACTCCCTTTGCCCATATTCCAGCTACGCCAACGGTAAGTTTGCTGCTGGTACTGTTGCCGACCCTACTGCTGGGAGGATTTCTGGTTTGGAAAATGAAACAGTAGAACGGCTCTAATGCAAAAAATTGCTGACATCAATGCCAAAATTCGCAAGCAGCAAGCAACCGTTTGGACGATTGAGGAGGCTAAAAGTCGCATTGCCGAAATGGGGGTCAGCGCTGCTGCTCAAGCAGTAGATGTGGTCACCACGGGTACCTTTGAGCCGATGGAGTCATCGGGCGCGATTTTGAATCTGGGTCACACCGATCCCCCCATCAAAATTCGAGAGTGTCATCTGGATAATGTGCTGGCCTATGCGGGGTTTGGTGCCGTAGATCTGTATGTTGGCGCGGGTCAGATGGCCGAAACCAGCCGGGAGGGCTTGGAGTCAGAAGAACCTTACCGGGGCGGCGGTCACGTCATTGCTGACCTGGTATCGGGCAAGGCAGTCCCCCTCAAGGCAGTTGGGCAGATGACCGATTGCTACCCGAGAGCAACGTTAGAAACCTCTATCACCAAGGACAGTATCAATCAGTTTTATCTGTTTAACCCGCGCAATCTCTACCAAAATTTTATTGTCGGGGTTAACAGTGGTGACCGCCCTCTCTATACCTATTTGGGGCCTCTACAGCCGTTTTTAGGCAACGCTGTTTACGCCAGCCCGGGTGCCCTGTCGCCCCTGCTAAATGACCCTGACCTGCAGGCCGTTGGCATTGGCTCCCGCATCTTTTTAGGCGGCGGTGTGGGCTATATCGCCTGGGAAGGGACCCAGCACTTTCCGCTGCAAAAGCGATTGCCCAACCGGACGCCGATTGGGCCTGCCGCCACCGTTGCCCTGATTGGGGATGCCAAGCAGATGCAGGCCCAGTGGGTGAGGGGGTGTTATTTCAAGGGCTATGGCCCGTCGATGATGCTGGGAGTGGGGGTGCCGATCCCAATCTTAAATGAGACCGTTTTGCAGCATTGTGCTGTCAGCGATGATGACATCGTCGCCCCTGTGGTTGATTTTTCCATTCCTCGACGGGTGCGTCCTACCTTTGGCTTAGTCAGCTATCGCCAGCTCAAATCAGGACGCATTTCGATCAACCGAACCCCAGTCAGAACGGCTCCCCTCGCCAGCCTATACCTCTCGCGGCAAGCGGCTACCACGTTGAAATCCTGGATTGAGGCCGGTCAGTTTGAACTCACTGTCCCGGTGGCTCCTTTGCCGCGCGATCGCACCTTCGTGCCCCAGGACACCTTTGGGGCCCGAAGCGGGGAGATGGGGTAGTTGACAGGCAACTAGCTTTGATCAGCGTTAGCGACTTCGGACGACGCTGAGCGGGTCGGGCGGCTCGGGGGAGCCTTATCACCTCGCTCGTTAGTATGTCGCGGGCTGCCGCCACCTCTAGGACCGCCGCCCCTGGGCCCTCCCTTCGAAAAGCGCTTGCCGCCTGGGCCACCCCGGCGACCGCCCTTTTTCTTTTTCTTGGGGGGGACTGCCGCGATTTGGGTGCCTTCAGTCAAGACCAAATGCTGGGCCTGCCGCTCTACGTTGAGATCCCAAAAATATCCAATGGTCTTACCCTCCAGGTGTCCACTTAGGACCAACCGGAATGGGCGCTGCTTTGAGTTAGATCTCAGCTTCTGTAAGACGTTAATGTGGATTTCAGCCTTATCTTCGACGTACTTAACGATCTCTCCACGAATTGAGAAATAGTCAGACTGGAGTTCGTCGGACGGAATCGGGGGCACCTCTGGTTTCGTGTCGGATTTTGTCTCTGTAGCAGCAGTATCAGAAGATTTAGGCTGATCAGATTCAACCGACTCATCAGCTTTCTCAGCTTCGTCCGCCTCCGCAGCCTCCGTAGCTTTGGTAGCTTTAGTAGCCTCTACGGAGGTTGCCGTCGCTGCCTCATCAGACGCCTCAGCCCCCGCTTCCTTAGCCTCAGGTTCTTGGGCCTCAGGTTCTTGGGCCTCAGATTCTTGGGCCTCAGGTTCTTGGGCCTCAGGTTCTTCGTCTTCGACACCTAACGTTTCGGGTTCCCAAACGCCGACAATCTGGACGCTCAACGCGTTGTCTTCATCCGCAATTGTGCGGGGATAGACAACCCAAAGATGATTGCTTTCGATCTCAAGATGTTTTTTGACCAGACTGGTCACCCGACCCAACAACACAGACGAAACCTGGGTGTCGTCCTGCGTTAGAATATGCCCCCGATTAAAGTTTTCTTCGGAGGGGCAATAGCGGCCCCGTAATAGCCCGATAGCGCGATATTGCATCGGCTCGCTAGGGGGAGAGATCGGATGCTGGCGGGGTCTATTATCAGCTTCGGTGTCTTGACTTGCCGCTGGCTCGTCAGTGTCAACGGGCTCACTTGCAACCGCTGGGTTAATGGCAACTATTTCAGGGGCAGTCTTGGCTGGGCGGGGATCATCTTTCGGGGGAGTGGCAACGGGGGGAATGGGCTCAGGTGGTTTCTCAGGTCGCTTTGGAGGTCCCATTAAGGTTGGGCGCTCAGCATCAGTGTTAGGGGTATCCGCCGATGGATTGGATGCTGGGGTGGGCGTCGACTCCGTAGACTCGGGGGGGCGACTAGCTTCGGAACTCATCTATCTTTCAAACCTCCTCAACGGAAAACCTGCCTGATGGGAATTCAAAACCATTGAATTCGAAAAAATCATGAAATTTTTTTTAACTTATTAACAATAAGCCTTTAGGACATAAAGCCTTTAGGACATATTGACGTAATCTGGGGCTGCTAAGGACAATCTCAACCTTCCCACAAATCTCTAATCATATTCCAGTGTTCTAGGGCTGAACCCGAATCTTTTCGGGTTTTTCTATGCATAAGGACGTTTTGCTCAGGGAACTCAGCCGTGCCGATATGTTGATAGCTCAAGCCTTTCTAGGATTTTATCGCGATCTATCAATGACCGTTCATCCCTATAGCCTTGTTATAGCTCAGAGTCATCGATCGAAAAAACCTCACTGGGTAAACCACATCCTACTTTAGACAGTTGAATTTTGCCTGTGGCTAAACGGCAGGTTTGGATGGGTCAGGGTTTAGCGTTGTGACCATCGGGGAAGGTGCATTAGGGTTTAAGATGGGCAAGTTGATTTTTGAGAAGGCACATCGTGGCTGTCAAACGTAACCGTTGGCTCATAGGTGGCATCTTGCTAGTGGCTGTAGTCGCTTTGGTGGCGATTTCCTTTTTACCGTTACTCGGTGGCCCAGTTAGACAGAGTGGGGGCTACGAAAACGATCCGAATGCTTCGTCAGCTCCAGGGACAGCCGATCAGCGGGCTGAGCTAGAAGGTCGGGCAAATGGCTATGAGTTGGTGCTACAGCGAGAGCCTAACAATCAAACAGCGCTTTTAGGCCTGGTCGAGGCCCGGATTGCGCTACAGGATTTGCAAGGGGTTGTCGAACCTCTGGAAAAGCTGGCCGAGCTTAACCCCAATGTGCCGAGCTATGCGGTACTGCTAGGTCAGACAAAGCAGCAACTGGGAGAGCTGGAGGAGGCCGCTCAGGTTTATCGCAGCGTCTTAACCCAAACCCCTGGCAATATGGAGGCGCTACAAGGGCTAGTGGCGCTGTTAATTGATCAGCAACGTCCGCAAGCGGCGGTTGGGTTGCTGCAAGATACGCTCAGGACCGCGGGGCAAGCCAATGAGATTCAGCCGGGGAGCATTGATGTCATATCGGTGAAGCTTTTGCTGGGTCAGGTCTATGCTGATCAAGGTCAGTTTGAGGATGCGATCGCAACCTACGACACTGCCATCAAAGATGTCGAAACCCTTCAACAAGCCACCCCAGACTTCCGCCCGACCCTGGCCAAAGCCCTGGTGCTTCGCGAGACGGGCAAAGAAGCCGAAGCCAAGCCCTTGTTTGACATGGCGCTGACCATGGCCCCTGTGCAGTTCAAGGATCGTATTCAACAATTGATTGCCCAAGGTGAAGCAACGGAGGCCCCCGCTGCATCAACGGAGCCCCCCGCTGATGCCCAGGCAGACCCCAGCCTCGAGGCTTTACCGACCCCCGCTGGCGAGCCTTTGCCCAGCGTACCGGACGCCCCAGCCGCCCCATAGGGACCCAACCGCGACAAAAAAACAATGACCGTATAGTCTAAATAGCCGTAAGGAACCAGACAATCCCTCACGGCTATTCGTTAAAACCTACCCGGTTAAAATTTGGTGAAATTTAGCCTGTTTCGTCGAGCTTTAGATCGCTCCCTGGCTCGATACGGGCACAGCAGATTGCATCCCTGGGGTATTAGCGCCTGCTGTGCGCTCATTGGCGGCATCAATCTCTGAAAACTCAATGTGATTGATTAAGGTGGTGACAAACGCAAAGAGCAAAAAAGGTAAGGACAGAACCAAAATCAACCCTACCGTTGCCAGAGCATAGATAGGGCGGCTGGCTCCCATCAACGCCAGGGCTGCCGCTAAGCTGACAAATAAAACAATTAGCCAGACAATAATTTGGCCGTAGATATCCCCGAAGGTAAGGGTGCAAACAAACCGATATTTTTGTGCCTTGTCCATAGGTTTCGGTAAAAAAATGTTGAGAGCTCCCTTAAGGATATCGAGCCTGTTTGTGGAATGGACAATTTCTCAATAGACCTTCAAGAATTGCTGTGACCTATCGCTATCTAATTTTCTATAAACCCTATGATGTCTTAAGCCAGTTCACTGATGAACAGGGTCGCGCCACCCTCAAAGACTTTATCCCTGTCACGGATGTTTATCCGGTGGGTCGCCTGGACCGAGATAGCGAAGGGTTGATGCTGCTCAGTGACCATGCCCAGGTCCAGCATCGGCTCACCCAGCCCGAGTTTGGTCATCCCCGCACCTACTGGGTCCAAGTGGAGCGCATCCCTGACCCAGACAGCCTCGAAAAACTGCGTCAGGGTGTAGTGATTCGCGGACATCACACTCGTCCTGCCACGGTTACCCCTCTGACTGAGCCGTCGCTGCCCCCCCGCAATCCCCCGATTCGCTACCGCAAGCAGGTGCCCACGACCTGGCTCGAAATTACCCTGACCGAAGGCAAAAACCGTCAGGTAAGGCGCATGACCGCCGCAGTGGGTTTTCCCACCCTGCGGCTCGTGCGGGTGGGCATTGCCCATCTGCGGCTAGATGGGTTAGATCCAGGACAATGGCGATATCTGTCTCAGGCAGAACAGCGGCAATTGCTGAAACGGGTGCAACGAAACCAACGCTAACGCCTCAGATGGATGAAAATGGATGAATTGACTGGCAAAGATGGGGTGGGTTGAATGGGGGGCTGCTCAATCCATTGACTGGCAAAGATGGGCTCGCAATTTAAATGGGTTGGCCAACGCTGACATTGGCTGAAAGCTCAGCCCATCCTACGAAATTGGCTCTCTCCATCTCCTCTGCCCCCTATGCTCCCCCTGCCTTTCGCCTTTCGCCTTTTGCCTTTCCCCTTTTCCCCTTTTCCCCTTTCGCCCGTAGGTATTGTCTTAGACTTCATCAGATAGCAGGACCCGCTATGCTAAACAACGCGAATGTAAAACGACTTATGATTAGGGTTTAGCGAGGATTTGGGGTTTAATAAAGACTTGGAGATAGGGGCATCTCAACAGCAGATATCTGCAAAGTATCGCGCTTGGGACTTAAAGTCTTTGTCAAGACCATCCGCATATGTCTGAATTCTGACAAATAAGTCGCCAAGATGATCTTACAAGCGCGATTGGGAACACTGCCTGCATCAACATTTATTAAAATGCGCTTTCGGGTTTCCCTAATGTTGCGATCGCATAGCGGCAACACTGCTGCAAACTTTCAGTTCCCGGATGGCATTAACCGTAAGATATGGTCGTTTGTTCTCAGTGTCAGTTTGAAAACCCCAGCAATCATAAATTTTGTCAGCAGTGTGGCACCTCACTCAAAACGTTGTGGGCTCTGTTGATTGACTCCTCAGCTGAGGTTGACCAGGCTGATGCCGCCGAAATCCGCACTTCTCCCCCCCCCCCTCTGAAGTGCCTAAAGCCCTTGGCAGGCTACCCCAGGGCAGCTACTTAGATCCTGAGAAACGCTATCAACTGCTCAATGATGTTGATCTGAATGAACAGAACGCTGAGGTGCTGGTACTTGACACCCAACCCGAGCGCCCAGGGCACTGTGAAAGTGCCCCGCTAGTGCCGCCAATAGATGACGAAGATGCTAAATTGCCCGAGATGCTCCCGGCAGAGGCCTATCCTTATCTACTGCTTCAAGAGCGTTTTTTTCCCTCTGTGCCAGAGCTAGGAGATGCCTGGATAGGGTCAAACCGGAGCGTTATCCTGATCGAAGACCGGAGTCTATTACCTCAACTGCTTGATGTCTGGGCAACGTCAGCCTTGGATCCGCTGCAGCAACTCCACTGCTTTTACGTCATGACTGAGCTGTGGGAGACGCTGCTCCCGTTTAATGGTCAGAGTAGCTTGCTTAAGCTTGATAATCTCTGCATTGATGAGGACCACATTTTTTGCCTGCGTCGGATTGAGATAGCGCCCCATGAAACCGCCCACACCCTTCAAGATATGGGCTTGCTATGGCAGTCGCTTTTACAGTCTACGGGCACCCCTCTAGAGACCTTAGTCACGTTGGCAGGTTTGGTCACAGCTGGCGAAGTTGAGACCGTAACTGCCCTAAAAACAGAGCTGGTTACCATTGCCGATAAGCTCCAAGCCGAAGAGTCTGGGGGAGGCCCCCTCGGTGACTTTAACCCGTCTGAGCTGGGGGCCGAGACCTCTGTCTTGGACGCGTTTAAAGCCGCCGATATGATTCAAGACGATGGCGAGTCCGGTGACTCACCGACCATGGCACTACCCATGAAGCTGATTGGCTTAGAGGAGGTGGGCCAAACCCACGTGGGGCAACAGCGTGAACACAATGAAGACGCTTACTTTATTCAGTCAAATATTGCCAAACAAGAGGGCTTAGATAGTCAGATTTTGGATGCCCGCTGTCTCTATATTCTGTGCGATGGCATGGGAGGGCATGCGGGGGGCGAAGTCGCCAGTCGGCTCGCAGTAGAGACCTTAAAAGACTATTTTGACCAGCACTGGCAGGCTGATTTGCCTAATGATGAGCAGATTCGAGAGGCGATTAATCTGGCCAATCAGAACATCTACGAAATCAATGAAGCTGAAGTGCGGTCGGGTAGTGCTCGCATGGGAACAACCCTAGTGATGCTGCTGGTCAACAACACCCAAGCCGTCGCCGCCCACGTGGGTGATAGCCGTCTCTATCGCTCTACTCGACGCCTGGGGCTGCAGCAAATGACCACCGATCACGAGGTGGGGCAGCGCGAGATCCACCGGGGGATTGACCCGGCTACGGCCTATGCCAGGCCCGATGCTTACCAACTCACCCAGGCGCTCGGCCCCCGTGACAAAGCTGACATTGCACCTAGTATCCTTCATCTAGAATTCAACGAGGATACCCTGCTACTGCTTTGCTCAGATGGGCTCAGCGATCGCGACTTGCTCGAGGATCATCAGGCGAGTCACATTAGCCCTGTCTTGCGGGGGGGCAGCAGCGTGGAAAATGGCGTTGCTGCTCTGATAGAGCTGGCCAATGAGATCAACGGGCACGATAACATCACTGCGATCGCGGTCAAACTCAAAGTTAAACCCAACCTCGATAAGCTACAGCAAGCAGCAGACGAGCCAGAAGAAGGTTAGCGGTCTGTATCAAGCTTAAAGTTTCGGTGAGGTGATGTGAGGTGGTGAGATGGTGAGGTGGTGAGGTGGTATTCACCTATTCACTAGCGCAGCGTACTCACCAGCGCAGCGCACTCACCCTCTTACCCAACCCGAAAATTTAGCTTTGATAGCCGACTAGTCCTTACTCAATCCCACCGCCTCACCAATCGTCTCTAACCCAAACTCATCCAGTTTCTGGAGTAGTCCCTGCAAGATTTTCTTAACCATCCACGGGCCTTCATAGATCCAGCCAGTGTACACCTGCACCAATGACGCCCCAGCGGTAATTTTTTCCCAGGCATCGTCAGCGGTAAAAATGCCGCCCACGCCGATAATAGGGAGCTGACCCTGGGTGTGCTTATAGATGTGGCGAATCACTTCGGTTGAGCGCTGGCGCACGGGGGCACCGCTGATGCCCCCCGGTTCTTGAGTGATCGGATTACCTGTTTTCAAAATCATGCAGGTCTTGAGGCCGGTACGGGCAATCGTTGTATTGGTTGCGATCACCCCCGCCAGCTGATACTGCTCAATCAAGTCGAGGATATCGTCGATGTCTTCCCAGGCCAGATCCGGGGCTATTTTAACGAGCAGCGGTTTTTGGCCCTGGTTTGCAGATTGTAAAGTATCGAGAATGGGGGCTAGCTGGGTTTTTGATTGCAGCGATCGCAACCCAGGCGTATTGGGGGAAGACACATTAACCACAAAATAGCTGCCCCAATCCTTAAGCAGGTCAAAACTTTGCCGATAATCCGCTGCCGCTTGCGCCAATGGCGTCACTTTTGATTTACCCAGATTGACCCCCAGGGGAATTGGGTACCCTTGAGCTTGGAGATGGGATTGCAGCCACCCAGCTAGTCGGGCCGCCCCCCGGTTGTTAAAGCCCATCCGATTGAGGGCCGCCTGATCGTCAGGCAGTCTAAACAATCGAGGTTGAGGATTGCCTGGTTGAGCATGGCAGGTGACTGTACCCAGCTCGGCAAATCCAAACCCTAGGGCTGGCCAGGCTTGAATCGCAACCCCGTCTTTATCAAACCCAGCTGCCAGACCAACCGGGTTTGCAAAGGTTAGCCCCCCAATGGTTTGAGCCAAGCGCGGCGAGGATAGACAGCAGGCTTGGGCAAACCAGGCTTGGGCAAACCGTCTAGTGGGTTGAGCCCAGTAGGGAGCGGCCTCTGGCTGAGTTGCTAACCAGGCTAGGGCTTTGAGGGTTTGCCCCTGAACTGTTTCGGGATCGGCCCCCAATTGTTTGAAGACTAAAGGAAGCAGACTGGTTTTGTAGATGTCTTGCAACAGAAACTCCTGATATTAAACCTTGGCCACATCCAGACCTGTCGTTGGCTCTACGGGAATTGCCCCATCTGTTTGCCTTTTGGCAAAACCTCAAGTTTTCAAACTGGATGTGGTTTAGCAACTCAAAACCGATAACTTAAAGCAATCGTCAAATTTATCAGCAAAGAACTAAAATTACACAACATTCAGTTCTTTATCCAATAGTCATTTGAAGCTGCATAAGGTATGTTTTAGTGGCTCGAGTTGTGATCCTGATTTTCACACGTGATTTCGTTTTAACATGGCGACACCCAAATCATCGGGGACTTACGAAAGGCATCTTGCTACCCTAGGTCAGCTGCTCCAAACCATTTGGGAAGCCGAGGACTTAGAAAGCATTGTCAGTGCTGTAGTGAGCTACATCAGCACTGATTATGATTATTCAATGATTTGGGTGGGGGCTTACGATCGATTTAAGCATCAGCTCCACACCAAGGGGTGCCATCTCGCTTCAGGAGAGTATTTTTCTCGACAGCAGCTGATCCTGCATCCTGGTGATTTAATGGAGCAGGTGGTGGTCCAGCAGCGACCGATTACCGTGCCCAGTTTGCTAGAAGAACCCAGAGCCGGGGAATGGGGTGCGATCGCAACCAAGTTTAAGGTCAAAGGCGCAGCGGTTTGGCCGATTCGGCATTTGGATACGTGTTACGGCGTGATGGTGCTTGGGGTCGAGCACTGGGGATTATCACCGACAGTGCTCGAAAGGGCAACTCTGATGACCCTCACCGGTGCAATTGGAGAAGCCTTCTATCAACGGGACCTGGAAAATCAGCGACAGCGGGTTAAGCAGCCCACCAAGCCCTTATTTGCCATCCTTGAGCAGCTCGAACAAGCCGAGGATTTAGAAACCCGCTTACGCTCAGTGGTCACCGAGACCCATGCGTTTGTCAGCCCTACGCGTACTAACGTTTACTGGTTTGAAAAAAAAGAGCGGCATTTTTGGCACCGAGTGGGCAATTTTAAGCCTCAAGCGGGGCGACGACCCAAGCATGAGCCGGTCCACCAAACTAACCCGGTGCCAATCGCAGCGGACGAAGTCAAAGGCTTTTATCAAATGCTCTTGAATGGTGAGTTGGTGGTCCTCGGAGAGGTGGCCAGCTCGCTCAAAACCAGTCTGATTGGTCGCCTGATGTCCCATCTCCAGGCCCAGGCCCTGATTGCGGCTCCCATCTTATTCCATGGTGAGCTATTGGGCTTTTTGTCTGTCGAAGGCAACCGCTCCCGGATTTGGAGCGAGTCAGAAAAGCAATATGTGCAGGCCGTTGCCCGGCTGGTGGGGGTCTCCATGCCCGCCTCAGAGATGGAAGAAACCGTCGCCCAAATTCAGTCTAATCAAGTGCTGACGGCGGGCATCACCCAGAGTATTCATGGCAACAGCGACTGGGAAACGGTTTTAGGGCATTGTGCCGACCAGCTTTTGCAGCAAGTGGGCACTGAAAATCTGTTGGTGCTGGTGCCCGATTTAGAGCGGGGGGGGTTTGAAATTGCCTATCAGAGTCAGCAAGGCAAATCTATTTCCGTGCGTTCTGATTGGCGTCCATTGCATGATTTAGACTGGCAGCAGCTGGAGAAAAGCACCGAGCCTATCTATATCGAGAATCTAGAAGATGATCTCAAGCTGATGGCCTGGCGTCCCCGCTTTTTAGAAATGGGTGCCCATTCGGTGATGGCCTGCAACGTCTCTCCGGGGCGGGCCCCAGAAGGCATCATTCTCGTCACCGACAGCATTAGCCGACGCTGGAGTATCCCTGAAAAAGAGCTGCTTAAATCCGTCAGTCAGCAGGTTGGGTTGATTTTGCACCAGTGGCAGCTGCAGCAGCAGGCCAACCAGCAAGAACAGCTCCACGAAACAATGCAGTGGGGGTTGCGCAATCTCCAGCGCATTTTTCGGGCCGAAGAGTTAGAAAAATCAGCCACCCATCACATTAGCCAATTATTGCAGGCTCCGCTGGTGGCGTTGATTACCTGGTCATCGGGACACCCCCACGCCAAAGTTGCAAATACGATTGTGCGTGAGCAAAACTTTTTTGTGAGGACCGATCGCCCCATTCTAGTGGCCGCCGATGCCATTATTAACTGGGCACTGCAAACCGACGGCGTGTTGCCCCTCAATCTAGAAGATTTGCCAGATGTGACGCGTCAGTGGCTATATGGTCCCCATGGCTGCCAGATTTTGCTGGTGGCGCTGCGAACTGCACCTGAACATGAGCCCAACGGCGTAATTGTGTTGGCAGATCACAGCGACCGGCGCTGGTCTGATCAGCAAATGAATATGCTGGCCTTGCTGGTTAATCAGCTGGCTTGGTGTCGTCGCCACTTACAGCTGGTCGATCACTTGATGTCCCAGCGTCAGCAGCTAGCTGAGCTGAACTGGTACAAGCAACATCAGGTTGAGGATATGGGGCGACTGCTGGAGACCACCCTGCAGCGGATGAATGCCCTGTCATCTGGGGAGGGCAGTGGCCAACGCTACCAGCAACTACTTTCGCGATTACAGGCCTTACTAGATACCCTCCAACAGATCAGCGAAAAAGAGCGGTGGCACTTGCAAAAGTCCTACGAAACGATGCCTTTGGTCACCCTGCTCAACCGTTTGATGGATCGGGTTAACCCGGCAGTCCAAGCCAATCAACTGTGGACTAAAGTCCATTGCGAAAGCAACCTGACGGTGGGGGGTGATATCCAAAAGATTGAGTTTGTGCTGTATGAGCTGATTGCCAGTGCGTGCGATCGCGCCCCATCAGGAGGCCGCATCGACATTTGGGCGCGTCAGATCGATCGGCGCTGGTTAGAGCTTTCAATCACCGACAATGGCACTATTGATGAGCAGGTGATTGCAGAGCTTAACCAAATGGCTTCAGTCGATGTGCTCTCAAGATCAGCCCTCAGTCAACCCCCGGGGCTCCACTTTGGCATTTGTAAGTCGCTAATGGAGCAGCTCGGCGGTGAATTTACCCTGCAAAAGCTAGAGGATCAGCGCACCCTCAGTCGAGTAATTTTGCCCCTGGGTAATCTGGCAAAACAGCGCTTAAATCGTGACAAGTTGCCCAATACAGAGGCTTTGCTGTATAGCAGCAGTACTCAGTAGGGGGGAGGAGTGGGTGTTAATCCCTTCGCCTTTTGCCCTTCCCCTTTTCCCTTTCCCTCCTACTGAGTACTGACTGCTTCTTTCAAATCCGATTTCACCACCGAAGCAACGGGCATATCTACCTGCTGCACATCCACCGCCTGCTGTAGCAAGGGTGTCCCAGTAATCGAATTATTTGCCAGGGTAAACAGCGGATTAGACAATACCCCCGCCAAAGAGGTCGCGACTACTGCCACAATCAGGCTGACCTGGATAGGGCGCATCCCTGGCAAGTTCCACTGGACGGGGGGGTAGTTGCTCACCGACTCCGACATCTCCTGGGGCTCCTTAACCACCATCATCTTGACGACGCGGATGTAGTAATAAATCGAAATCACACTGGTGACCAGACCCACTAGAACCAGGCCATAGGCCTCAGCCTGCCAACCGGCCCAAAAGATGTAGAGCTTGCCAAAAAAGCCTGCCAATGGCGGTATGCCCCCAAGGGAGAGCAAACATAGACTCAAACACAGGGTCAGCAGCGGATCTTTTTGATAGAGGCCGCTATATTCGCTGATTTGATCCGTATTGGTTCTTAAAGAGAACAAAATCACGCAGGTAAACCCGCCCAGGTTCATGAACAGATAGACCAGCATGTAAAAAATCATGCTGGCATAGCCCGCATCGGTGCCCACGATCAGGCCAATCATGATGAAACCGGCTTGACCAATTGACGAGTAAGCCAGCATGCGTTTCATACTGGTTTGGGCGAGGGCAACCACGTTACCAAGCACCATGCTCAAAATTGCCAGGGCCGTAAAGACAAAGTGCCATTCCTCAGATACCAGTGGAAAGACACTCACCAGCAGGCGAATTGCCAACGCAAACCCGGCTGCTTTAGAGCCCACCGACAGAAACGCCACGACGGGGGTAGGAGACCCTTCGTAGACATCTGGGGTCCACTGGTGGAAAGGAACTGCGGCAATTTTAAAGGCGATCCCCGCGATCACAAACACCAGGGCAATCACTAGCCCAATCGAGGTTTCGCTCTGGCTAGTGATTAGATTAGCGGCAATTACACTCAGCTTAGTCTCACCCCCCGATAGGCCGTAGAGTAGCGAAATCCCGTATAGAAAGATCGCTGAACTGGCCGCTCCAATCAGCAGATATTTCAGAGCCGCCTCGTTAGAGCGTGGGTCGCGCTTCATATAGCCCGTGAGCAAATAGGACGAAATACTTAAGGTTTCTAACGAGACAAAGATCATCACTAACTCGTCAGCCCCCGACAGGAACATGCCCCCTAGAGTCGCCGTGAGCAAAATTGCTAAAAATTCGGCCAGAGCTGTGCCCGACTGCTCCACATAGCGGATTGACATGGGCACTGTTGCCGCTGCAGAGAGGGCGATAATACCGCGAAAAACTACGCCTAAATTATCGCCGTTAAATCCGCCCAAAAAGGAGATGGGTTCGGTGGCATCCCACTGATAACAGAGGGCCACCGCAGCGGTTAACGAACCTGCGATCGCAACATAGGGCGTCCACCGCGATGAGGATCGACCCACGATCAGATCGCCGACCAAAATGAGCACCAGGGTGGCAATGATGATGCCTTCAGGCAAAATCCTGCCGGCGTTTAGCTGAGCTGTGAGGTTAGCAAAATCCATTGGTTACGGATAAGGTTGTCCAATTGGAATCTTAACCTTTTATTCTCACTTTTCCATCCACTGCCAAAATTCAATCTGGGTTATGGGTCCTTGAGTCAAGGTTGTCAGGGCTTTTAGCAAGTCCCGATCAAGCCAAAAAGATCAGGATTTAAACGGTTTTGATGGGACTCAGTGTCTAATCGGAGGTAGACGAACTCCACAGTTTCGATCTATCGATATATATGGAGATATGAAATCAATCAGCTCTATTGGCTGCTATTGAGTTGGAAAATCCTGAAGTTCGTTTGCTATGGTTAACACTTATAACCTTGATAATTAAGCCTTGAGCACGTCTAACTCCGTAGTCTGCCCACTGGGAAAATTAAAGATTTCCAAAGGGACGTCTCTGACAAATCCATCCGTGATTTATTTACCCATTGGTGCAGCCAGGATCAGTTGCGTTGGGAATGCTCCAATTAGTTAGAAATATTTCGCAGGTTTGGTTGGCGGTCATGCTGATCTGGCCAGTATCTGCCCATTTTTTGAATATTACCGTTTGAATTCTGCCTGTCATATGTCCACCCTTGTCATTGTCGAGTCACCCACCAAAGCAAAGACCATCCGCAACTACCTGCCCAAGGGGTACCGGGTAGAAGCCTCCATGGGGCACGTTCGTGATTTACCCCAGTCTGCGAGTGATATCCCCGCCAAGGTCAAGGGTGAAAAGTGGGCTCAACTTGGGGTTAATCCAGGCTCTGACTTTGAGCCACTCTACGTGATCCCCAAGGATAAAAAGAAAATTGTCAAAGCCCTTAAAGAGGCCCTCAAAGAAGCCGACGAACTCGTCCTGGCAACTGACGAAGACCGAGAGGGAGAAAGCATTAGCTGGCACCTGCTGCAAATTTTGAAACCCAAAGTGCCCACCAAGCGCATGGTGTTTCATGAAATTACTGAGGAGGCCATTCAGGCCGCGTTAGACAACTGCCGCGACATTAATAGTCAGTTGGTCCGTGCCCAAGAAACCCGTCGCATTTTAGATCGGCTGGTAGGTTACACCCTGTCACCCCTGCTGTGGAAAAAGATTGCCTGGGGGTTATCCGCCGGTCGAGTGCAGTCCGTAGCCGTACGTCTGCTGGTTAATCGAGAGCGGGCCAGACGAGCCTTTAAACGCGGCAGCTATTGGGATCTTAAAGCTACCCTGTTACAGGCCAAGAGCCCCTTTGAAGCCAAGCTGGTGAGCTTAGACGGCACCCGCGTTGCCAACGGCGGCGACTTTGACGAAAATACTGGGCAAATCACCGAGGGGCGTCAGGTGGCCCTACTCGATGAGGCCCAGGCTCGTTCTCTGCAAGAGCGCCTGCAAGCCGGAGTTTGGTCGGTCACCAACCTCGAAGAGCGCCCTTCAACCCGTAAGCCCTCCCCGCCCTTTACCACCTCGACCCTACAGCAAGAAGCTAACCGTAAGCTGCGACTGTCGGCCCGCGACACCATGCGCACCGCCCAAGGGCTATATGAAAAAGGCTTCATTACCTATATGCGAACCGACTCGGTGCATCTATCGCAGCAGGCGGTGTCAGCGGCTCGCAGCTGTGTTGAGCAAAAGTATGGCAAAAACTATCTCAGCCCCAAGCCCAGGCAGTACGCCACTAAGACCAAAGGGGCCCAGGAAGCCCACGAGGCCATCCGGCCAGCGGGGAGCACCTTTCGGACGCCCCAGGAAACCGGGCTGAGCGGTCGCGAGCTGAGCCTGTATGACCTGATTTGGAAGCGGACCGTGGCTACCCAGATGGCGGAGGCCCGCCAAACCCATGTGTCGGTCAGCATTGAGGTGGACAATGCTGTTTTCCGGTCAACGGGTAAACGGATTGATTTTCCCGGCTTTTTTAGAGCCTATGTCGAAGGGTCTGATAACCCGGATGCCGCCCTCGAAGATCAGGAAGTTGTACTGCCCTCAATGAAAGTGGGTGATAGTCCGATCTGCTCTGAGCTAGAGGCCATCGGCCACGAAACCCAGCCCCCCGCCCGCTACACCGAAGCTACCCTGGTCAAAACCCTAGAAAGCGAAGGCATTGGGCGACCCAGTACCTATGCTTCAGTGATCGGCACCATCATCGACCGAGGCTATGTCCAACGGCTCAACAACAGCCTGATGCCCACCTTTACGGCCTTTGCGGTGACGGGGTTATTGGAAAACCATTTCCCAGATCTGGTCGATCCAGGGTTTACCGCCCGTATGGAACAGACTCTGGACGATATTTCCATGGGGTCAGCGGACTGGCTGCCCTACTTGAAAAAGTTCTACTCCGGTGATGATGGGCTAGAGCAGCAGGTGCAGGTCCGTGAAGATCAGATTGATCCGGCAGAAGCGCGTACGGTGGCTCTCGACGACCTGACCGCCAAGGTTCGCATTGGTCGCTATGGTCCTTACATTGAGGCTGAGGACCCAGAAGCGGGTGCAGTGCGGGCGTCGATCCCCAACGATGTCAGCCCGGCTGACCTAGACGATGCCCAAATTCAAGTCTTGCTCAAGCAAAAGACCGAGGGACCTGAAAAAATTGGCCTACATCCTGACACTGGCGAACCCATTTTCTCTTTGATCGGGGCCTATGGTCCTTACGTCCAGCTGGGCGAGGTCACTGAAGATAATCCCAAACCTAAGCGAGCTTCTCTGCCTAAAGGCACTAAGCCCGAAGATGTCACGCTAGATATGGCGGTGGGTCTGCTGGCCTTGCCTCGCCTGTTGGGGCTGCATCCTGAGACCGGAGCCAAGATCAAGGCCAGCCTGGGGCGATTTGGTCCCTACGTGGTTCATGACCAAGGCAAAGAGGGCAAAGACTATCGCTCTATCAAAGGCGATGACGATGTCCTCACGATCACCCTGGAGCGAGCCTTGCAGATGCTTGCCGAGCCCAAACGAGGTCGCGGCAAAAGAGCCGCCGCTAAGCCCCTCCGCGAGTTGGGCAAACATCCTGAGGATGAGGAGCCAATCAATATTTTTGATGGTCCCTATGGTCCTTACATCAAATACGGCAAGGTCAATGTATCCGTGCCAGAAGGTAAAAAGCCTGAAGAGGTTACCTTCGAAGAAGCCTTGAAGCTGGTGGAAGAAAAAGCGGCCACCAAGAAGACGCGGCGCAAATCAACCACGGCTAAAAAATCGACGGCTAAGAAAACAACGGCTAAAAAGTCGACGACTAAGAAGACTACTAAAACAGCTGCGGCTAAGAAATCGACGACGACTAAGAAGACCACTAAAACAGCTGCGGCTAAGAAGTCGACGACGGCTAAGTCAACCACGGCTAAGGCCCCAAAATCGACGACATCAACCACCCAAGCCAAAACTAAAAAGACTTCGACTGCAAAGACATCCACTGAGACCTCAGACAGCTCTAAGAAGGCTTCGTAGCTACCAGGTTTTTGGGTCTTTATGGTGTCATGACCAGACTTTCAGTCCTGTAGGATGGGTGATGCCCGCCGCCGCTTTTTTAGACTTTTTTTGAGCAGGTCATTTACTGAAATAAACTCTACCCTTTAATTGCGGTGAGTGCCTGTCTGAGATTGCCGTCATGGCTGTCCAGCGCGGTTTGGGCTTCATTTTTACCGAGCCCTGACCAGTGCATCATCAACGCCAGCTTGACCTGCTGATTGCTTTGATCCAATAGCTCATCGGCCTGCTTGCGAGTGAGATCGGTCAGGCCACTAATGATCCGCAGGGCGCGATCGTGGAGCTTTGTATTGGTCACGGCCACATCCACCATGCGATTACCGTAGACCTTGCCCAGTTTGACCATAGCCCCCGTTGAAAGAATATTGAGCGCCATTTTGGTGACGGTCCCGGCCTTGAGGCGAGTGGAGCCGGCCAGCACCTCTGGCCCGACAATCAGGCGAACATCCACATCTGCGTCGATCTCAACCTGGTCGGCAGGGACGCAGGCTATAAAAATCGTGGTGGCATGGCGGAGTTTGGCCTCCTGAAGGGCACCGCGCACATAGGGGGTAGTGCCCCCGGCGGTAATGCCTACCACCACATCATGGGAGGTAATGTGGTGGGCATTAATAGCGGTAGCTCCGTCTTCGGTGTGATCCTCGAGACCCTCTGAGCTGCGAATCAGGGCAGGAGCCCCCCCGGCAATGATGCCCTGGACTAGGTCTGGGGGAGTACAAAAGGTGGGTGGGCACTCAGACGCGTCGAGGACGCCTAGACGACCGCTGGTGCCTGCGCCGACATAAAATAGCCGACCGCCTTGCTTAAATGCTTCTGCAATTAAATCAATGGCTTTAGCCAAATCGGCTTTGGCCGCTGCGATCGCATCCACCGTCCGCTGATCTTCTTGATAAAATACCTCAACCATCTCAAGGGTTGAGAGCTGATCAAGCCGTTGGCTATTAGGATTAATCTGCTCAGTGAGCAAATAGCCGCGATCTTCTAAGTTTTTAGCCATTAGTTTCTATCTATACACTATGCTGCCGACGACTTAAAGCTAGGTTGAGTACGCTGTGCTGGTGAGTGCGCTGTGCTGGTGAGGTGGTGAGTGCGCTGCGCTGGTGAAGAGGTGAATACACTTAGCTCTTTGATAGCCTTTAACCTTTAACTAATTTCACCTACTCACCTACTCACCCACTCACCTTTCCAAGAAAAATTCAATATTTAGCCGTCCAGACTATATCTAACGGGAGGTAGCTATTTCTTCAGTCTTACAAAAGCTTTTCTAGCCGCTGGCGGATTTGGTCGAATTCGGACTCGGATAAAGACTTGTCGTCCGTGACGGGTTGATCAGGGGGTGCATCCGGATCCCAAAGGGTTTTTTCCAAGTTTCGCTCAGGGGGAATGACAAGCTCCCCTGGAGAGATGCGTTTGGCGACATAGCCAGCGCCCTCACAAAATTCTTCGATTTCGTCTGCCTCAAAGGCTTCCACCGCCGCTTCTGGAAAATCCTGAGCTTCGAGCAGACCGGCAAATCGGATGGCATCATCTTCCTCTTCAAACATCAGCACGACGTTGCGATCGCCTATCTGGAGGGTGTGGATGCCTTCATTCTCAGTGCGGGCGTTGAAGAGGAGCACAAAGATTTGCATAGTGATCGATCCATTGGGGTCCGTTTAGTCATATTACAAGGCCGTTGAGGCGGTGGGGAGGTAGGGCGTTAAAAACTCGCACAACCTTATCGTTCAACCTAGGCAAATGTTGCGATAATAAGGAGGTTTTTTTCACACTCATCGGTCAAACATGGCGACGTTTTTGCTAGAAGTCGGTACAGAGGAGCTGCCCGCAAGCTTTGTGGAAGATGCGCTCAGTCAATGGCGAGCCAAGATTCCGGGGGAGTTAGACGAGCAATTTCTGAGGCCAGATGCGATTGAGTTTTATGGCACGCCGCGGCGACTGGCGATTTTGCTCAAGGGGCTGCCCGAGCGTCAGTCTGACCGTGAAGAAGAGGTCAAAGGCCCCCCGGCGGACAGAGCCTTTAAAGATGGCAAGCCCACCAAAGCAGCGGAGGGCTTTGCCCGGTCCCGAGGCGTCTCGGTGGAGGATTTTGAAATTCGTGACACTGAGAAGGGTGAGTTTATTTTTGTCACCCAGCGGATTGCCGGACGGTCGACCGCTGAGATTTTGACTGAGCTGATTCCCCAGTGGGTATTGGAGCTAGAAGGCAAGCGATTTATGCGCTGGGGGGATGGCGACCTTAAGTTTCCGCGCCCGATTCGCTGGCTGGTGCTTTTGCTCGATGGTCAGGTGCTGCCACTGACCTTGGAAAATGGCTCCAAAACCTGCAGCAGCGATCGCACCTCAGAGGGGCATCGCGTCCTGCACCCCGGGCAAATTACCCTGCAACGGGCCGAAGACTATGTGAGCGCGTTGGCAAAAGCCTTTGTAGAAGTGAGTCCCGATCGCCGCAAAGCTAAAATTTTGGCCCAGGTAGAGGCGGCAGCCAAATCGGTCAATGGGACGGCGGTGATTGCGCCCGATTTGCTCGACGAGGTGACTAATCTGGTGGAATGGCCGACAGCGGTGGTGGGCAAGTTTGATGAAGCGTTTCTAGAGATTCCGGCGGAAGTGACGATTACGGAAATGGAGAGCCATCAGCGCTATTTCCCAGTCCGTCCATCGGCGGAGTCAGCGGCGCTGCTGCCCTACTTTATTACAATCTCAAATGGCGACCCGGCTAAGTCAGCGATCATTGCCGAGGGGAACGGTCGGGTGATCCGGGCGCGGCTCTCGGACGGTAAGTTTTTCTTTGAGGCCGATCGGGCCCAGCCGTTGGCAGCCTACGTGCCCAAGCTAGAAACCGTCACCTTTGAGGAGCGGATTGGCTCGATGCGGGGCAAAGTAGACCGGATTGGCCAAATTGCCCGAGAGATTGCCGCCCAGCTCAACCTCAGCAGCGCTCAAACTGCCCACATCGAGCGAGCAGCCCTGCTGTGTAAAGCCGACTTGGTGACCCAGATGGTGGGGGAGTTTCCCGAGCTGCAGGGGGTGATGGGGCAAAAGTATGCCCTGCATAGCGGTGAGCCCCCAGAGGTGGCCGATGCGATCGCACAGCACTATCTTCCCAAGGGCGCGGGGGACGATCTACCGGATTCGATCATTGCCCAGGTGGTGGGCATTGCCGACCGGCTAGATACCCTGGTGAGCATTTTTGGATTAGGGATGCTGCCCACGGGTTCGGCGGACCCCTTTGGCCTGCGGCGGGCGGCGAATGCCATTGTCAATATTGCGTGGGCAGCTAACCTATCGATCAACCTGCACGCGCTATTTACCCAGGTGGTTGCCGCTTTTACCACCGGACGTGAGGGGATGAATGGCGAAACTCTACACCAGCAGCTCGAAGATTTTTTTGTGCAGCGGGTGCGACTGCTGCTGCAGGAGACGCGTCAGATTGACTATGACTTGGTCAATGCAGTGCTCAACGAAGCCGATCAGGACTATCGCCATCGCGCCCTCTCCAGTTTGTTGGATGTGCGCGATCGGGCTGAGTTTTTACAGGCCATTCGCAACGATGGCACCTTAGACAAGGTTTATGAAACGGTGAATCGGGCAGCGCGCCTGGCGGTTAAAGGCGATTTAGACACCAGCAGCCTTAATCCAACGGACCTGGTGAAGCCAGATTTATTTCAACAATCGTCAGAGCAGGCATTTTATGAGGTACTGCAAACTTTGGTACCCCAGACCGAGGTAGCCCAGGCTGAGCGTGACTATCGCAAACTGCTGACCGGCTTAGAGCAGGCCGCAACTGTGGTGAGCCAATTTTTTGACGGAGACACTAGTGTGTTGGTGATGGATGAGAACCCCGCAGTTCGTCAAAATCGATTAAACCTATTGGGCTTGTTGCGTAACCATGCCAGGGTGTTGGCTGATTTTGGCGAAATTGTAAAAGGTTAAAGGGTGCGTTCATGAAACACGCGTGTGTAATCGGCTTAGGTAAGTCGGGGGTCTCGGCAGCGCAGGTGCTGCAACGCGAGGGTTGGCAAGTCACGATTAGCGATCGCAACCACAGCGCCCCCCTCCTGGCCCGGCAGGCTGAGCTGGCGAAAGTAGGCATTACCGTCAAACTGAACCACACCTTTGCCCCGGCGTCGGATATGGATTTGGTGGTGGTGAGCCCTGGGGTGCCCTGGGATGTGCCTGCCCTGGTACAGGCCCGCGAAAAAGGCATCGAAACCATTGGTGAAATGGAGTTGGCCTGGCGTAGCCTATCAGAGGTGCCCTGGTTGGGGATCACCGGTACCAACGGTAAAACCACCACCACTGAGCTGGTGGCGGCGATCTTCAAAGCCGCTGGCCTGCGGGCACCCGCCTGTGGCAATATCGGCCATGCAGCCTGTCAGGTGGCCCTCGATCCGCGCCCCGACTGGGTGATTGCCGAGCTAAGCAGCTACCAGATCGAGGCTTCCATTGGCCCTAAGCCTAAGGTTGGCGTTTGGACCACGTTTACCCCTGACCACCTCAGCCGTCATAAGACTTTAGAAAACTATTTCAATATCAAAGCGTCGCTGTTGGATCGCAGCGAAGTCAAGGTGCTCAACGGGGATGACCCCTACCTGCGACAGCGGGTGAGCGACCGTTGGCCAGCGATCCATTGGACTAGCATCGGGGGGAAAGCGGCGATTTTGCCCATCCAACCGGGCACGTATATCGAGGATGGCTGGGTCATGCACCAAAACGAGGCCATTGTACCCGTGAATGCTCTGAGGATGGTTGGGGTGCATAATCAGCAAAACCTACTGATGGCTGTAGCTGCTGCCCGTCTGGCAGGGATTCCTAAAGCAGCTATTGTCCAAGCGGTCGAAACCTTCCCTGGAGTCGCCCATCGGTTGGAATATATTTTGACCTGGCGGGGCGTGGATTATATCAATGACAGCAAAGCCACTAACTACGACGCCGCAGAGGTCGGACTCCATTCGGTGGAGAGTCCGGCGATTTTAATTGCGGGCGGTGAGGCTAAAGCCGGAGACGATACGGATTGGCTGGCCGAGATCAATGCAAAAGCCGCCGCCGTTTTACTGATCGGAGATGCGGCCCCGCAGTTTGCCCAACGGCTGGCTGAGGTCAGCTACGGCGGTCAAACTGAAATCGTGGACACAATGGAAAAAGCCATTATTCGCAGTCAGGCGCTAGCACCCCAGCTAAACGCAAAAGTAGTGCTGCTCTCCCCTGCCTGTGCGAGTTTTGATCAATATCCTAACTTTGAAGCCCGTGGTGATGACTTTCGGCAACTTTGCCAGACATATTTAGGCTAAAACGGTGCTAGCAATCCCATAGATCCAACTACCCGAAGCCTGGTTTCTTTAGAGGGAGGGATCTTTGCTTTGATTGCTGTAGAGAAACCGGATTTCTTTAACCGAGGAACCGGATTTTGTAGCGATAAACCGGTTTGCCGATCGCTTTAAATCGCTTTAAAAAGAAAAATGTCTGACCCCATAAAGCCCCCGGGGTCAGACAGCTCACCTGTAAGGACGCTTTTTATGCAGGGTTCTCAAAACATCTAAATGCCCCCAAGATGCCTTAATCAACCTGCCTGCGTTCTCCAGAATTAATTCCATTCTCTACCGAAGTATCAGCAATCACCTCGACGGAAATACGGAAATAAAACCTCAGGAATTATTGGATTACGGACAAAATTTACGTATATCTACGCTAATTGAGAGAGGGGGCTTTTATGCTATCGATCCGTCAATGCTCAATATTCGGGTGTGATGAGTGAGTGCGCTGCGATAGGGAGTACGCTGCGCTGGTCAGTAGTGATGTCCTGATCACTCATGCAGCAACCCGCTGGGCATATAGGGAGGCAATTTTGTCGGTAACAGCATCAATGGTGAGGGTATCGGTGTCAATCTCAATGGCGTCGTCGGCTTTGCGTAGGGGCGAGATTTGTCGGGTGCTGTCTTTGCGATCGCGCTCCCCAATCGTCTGTTCCAGCTCACTTAGCTCGGGCGTCGGCTGATTTTGCTGAGCCATATCTTGCTGTCTTCGCCGGGCGCGCTCCTGAACGGAGGCGGTTAAGAAAATCTTCAACTCAGCATGGGGAAATACGTGGGTGCCGATATCGCGACCGTCGGCGACCACGCCGCCTTGTTCACCGTATTGCTTTTGCTGGTCTACCAGGGCTTCACGCACCGCGGCTTGGGCGGCAATGGTTGACACTTGAGCGGTGACCCCAGGTTGCCGAATCGCCTGGGTAACCTCCTGGCCATTGACCCAAACCTGCTGGGGCAACTCTCGGTCGGTGGCCGCTTGAGTCGTGAGCTGGATGCGACATTGGGAGAGCAACTCAGCAACCGCCACTTCGTCTTGGGGGGCGATTGACTGCTCCAGGACAAACCAGGTCAGGGCGCGATACATGGCCCCGGTGTCAAGGTAAAGCAAATCAAGCTGACGGGCTAGCCGCCGAGCTACGGTAGATTTGCCAGCCCCGGCGGGACCATCAATTGCGATGATCGGGCGACGGGCGCGCAGCACAACATTGTCAATTAAACGGGTATCGCCCAAATGGGCTGCAACTGCCAACATACCAAGGGTCTCAACAGAGTCTAAGGTTTCCAATGTATCGGGGTGAACCAGTTCAATGTATTCCGGGCATAGATCGGGTACGTTACTTAATACAGATTGAACCGCCTGAATCAGGGCAGATTGCGATCGCACCCCGGAGTGAAATGTTTTCTGGGCTACATTCAACCCCCGATAGAGTATAGCGGCTTGCCGTCGTGCTGACTCACTCAAATATCGATTCCGAGAACTGATGGCTAGACCGTCGGCTTCTCGCACAATGGGGCAGCCGATCACCTTAACCGGCAGGTTCAAATCTTGAACGAGTCGGCGTAAAATTGCTAGCTGCTGGGCATCTTTTTGACCAAAATAAGCGCGAGTGGGCTGCACCAAATTAAGCAGCTTGGTGACCACCGTGGTCACCCCTTGAAAATGGCCTGGGCGAAATCGGCCACAGAGCTTTGAGATCATCTCCGCTGGTGGGATCACCTGGGTCAAGGTTGCGGAATCGGGCCGAGGCTGACGGTAGAGAATATCAGTGATTGGCAAAAAGAGAGCATCCACCCCAGCCGCTTCACACAGATTTGAATCGTTTGCCAACGGTCTGGGATATCGGTCAAGATCTTCGTGAGGGCCAAACTGCAGCGGATTGACAAAAATACTCACCACTACCACGTCATTGTCCTGACGGGCTCGGGTGATGAGGCTCAGGTGCCCCTTGTGAAGTGCCCCCATTGTCGGCACAAAACCAACGGTGCCGTTGGCCTGGGCTAACCAGCAGCGGAGTCCTTCTAGGGTGTTCAAACGTTGCACAGCAGGCTCCTAATACTGCGTCAAGCTTAAAATTTCGGTTAGGGCAGGTGAGGTGGTGAGTAGTGAATGGTGAGGTGGTTCTAGGCCTTCACTGTTCACCAGCGTAGCGAACCCACCAGCGCAGCGAACTCGCCAGCAAACCCGAATACTCAACTTTGACAAACTATTAGCCAAGGGGACACATCCAATCCACGCGAACAAACCCAAACCATCAACCCAAAACACCAATAAAGCCCTCACGGTCCGCAAGGGCTTTATTTTAGATAAACTTTGGCCACGGCCAGACCTGCCGTTTGCCCTACGGGAAAAACTCAAGTAGCCGGATTGGGTTTAGCTAAATCCTAATACAGGAACTCCAAGACCTGAACAGAATCTATCGCAGTACCTCCTATCGCAGCACCTCCATGCGGACCTGGCCGACCCCAGCATTCACCAGGCCAATCTGCCGGGCAGCGCCTGCCGATAAATCAATCACCCGACCGCCGCTGAAAGGTCCGCGATCGTTAATGCGGACAACTACCTGGCGACCATTGCTCACATTGGTTACCCGGACTCGAGTGCCGAAAGGCAAAGTCCGATGGGCAGCGGTGAGAGCATTCTGATTAAATCGCTCACCGCTGGCACTCTGGCGACCATGGAACCCAGGGCCATACCAGGAAGCCAAGCCCAGGGTGCTCGATACCACGGCCACCTGTTGAACCGGCGGTGCCACAGGCTCAGGACGCCCCTCGATTTCGGTAATGGGCTCTGCCCCGCCAAGCAAGCGACGGAGACGATTGGCCACCTGCAAAGCATCCTCGGCAGGGTTTTGAGTGGTATCCGGCAGCATTACCTGCTCATCGAGAGTAATCAGATCTTCCCCAGCAACGGTGATGACGTACTTTTCTTGATCAGCATCCCAGCGGGCTCCAATCGATTGGGCATCCAACCCGTTTTCATGAAGCTGATCCAGCTGTGAACCGACTGAGGTCGCGCGCACCACGGGTTCGGGCTGAGCGGTTTGCTCTGGGGCCAAACCGGCACTGGCAACTGCATCTGACTTGTCAGCTGAGCTGTCTTCCAGACCCTCGGTCTCACTGCCTAAGAAGGTAAGCAAGGGGATGTTGCTGATGTAGAGGGTGGCCGCTTGGCGACCCTCTAAGGCATGGGCATTAACCAGGCTGAGACCGGAAGACTCTGGGGCAATCTGAGAGGGAGCAGATTCTTGCGGCTGGCGGATAGAAAAATCTTGATCTAGGGAATCAGGCGCTTGAGAGCTTTGCTCGGATGGAACAGCTGATCCTGTTTCGTTAGCCTGTTGACCATCGCTGAGTGGACTATCGTTGGGGGATACCTGCCAGCCTTGAAACTCCTGTGCTGAAGCAGGCAGTGCACTGAGCGCAGATATCAGGAGGGTTGCAGTTAAACTACCAGTGATTTTAAGTTTCATAAAAAACAAGCGTTTTGAAAGGGGCCATAACATCGCAGCCGTTTGCGCCAAGGTTGCAAGCTATTCGAGAACTTCGCCGCAAATTGCCGGGACATGTGCACCAGATCACTTTTGTTAATGAACGAAAGTAACGCTAGCACGAATGGATTTTGGAAGAAAATCCGGGTTTTCTCGCGGTCAGCCCCCCCCGGTAAATTTCATCCAAACTTTATGTGGATGCTCTAGTAATTTCAAAATCAGCGTTTGAGCGATTTAAATCACCGCGTAAGTGTGATTATTTGCTTTTCAAAAAGTTATATATACACCTGATTAGATTACAGATTATTGATTAATCAGCCCCGGTTTATTATGCAACTTAGTGCATATTTCGGGTTGGTTTGGGTGGGGTGGGTGAGTGGGTGAGTGGGTGAGTGGGTGAGTGGGTGAGTTAGCAACTTTTTCATTCGCCAGCGCAGCGAACTCACTAGCGCAGCGAACTCACCAGCGCCGTGCGCGCCCCAGCACAGCGTCCCCACCAACCACTAAAGTATTCAAAAGCAGTCCATACAGTGATCACAGGACAGTACTTTCATGGATTATCGGCAGGCAGGGGTAGACGTTGAGGCAGGGCGGGCGTTTGTAGATCGTATTCGCGGGCTGGTTAATAGTACGCGTCGGCCAGAGGTTTTGGGCGGGCTGGGTGGTTTTGGAGGTTGTTTTGAGCTGCCGGGGGGGTATCAAGAGCCCGTGCTGGTGTCGGGGACAGACGGGGTGGGTACCAAGCTAAAGCTGGCCCACCAAATCAATCGCCATGACACTGTGGGGATTGATTTGGTGGCGATGTGCGTCAACGATGTGCTGACCTGCGGGGCGGAGCCGCTGTTCTTTTTGGATTATTTGGCGACGGGGCAGTTAGAGCCCGAGCAACTGGCCCAGGTGGTGACGGGGGTGACCGATGGCTGTCGGCAGGCGGGCTGTGCGCTGCTGGGGGGCGAGACGGCGGAGATGCCTGGTTTTTATGCCCCTGGGGAGTATGATGTAGCGGGCTTTTGCGTTGGCATCGTTGAGAAACAACGGATTTTAGACGGTAGCCAGGTACAGCTGGGGGATGTGGCGATTGGGCTGGTTAGCAGCGGGGTCCATAGCAACGGGTTTAGCCTGGTGCGCAAAATTGTGGCCGAAGCGCCTCGACTGGCCGGGGTTGGCTATGACTGGTCTGCAACCCCAGAGTCCTTGGGCGGGAAGTCTCTCGGCGAGGTGCTGCTGACCCCAACACAAATCTATGTGAAGCCCATCCTGGCGGTACTCAAGCAGGACCTCAAGATCCATGCTATGGCCCACATTACCGGGGGTGGACTACCCGAAAACCTGCCGCGATGCTTGGGGGCTGATCAGTCTATATATATAGATGTCAATAGTTGGCCCAGACTGCCTATTTTTGACTGGCTCATGTCAGCGGGGGCAGTGGCCCATTCAGAGATGTTTAATACGTTCAATATGGGCATCGGATTTGTGATGATCGTTGCCCCCAAAACGAAGGACACGGTAATCGAGTGTTTGCAAGCCCAGGGGATATCTGCTTACCCTATTGGCACCGTTGTCGCAGGAGATGGCACGTTGCAGGGGCTGCCAGAGGGTTAGGATATCTCTAGTGACCGTAAAAAAATCATCTTAAAAACCGGAGGCACGGAATTTTGAGCGCTCGACCAGGAAGTTGGCAGCCCGCTGCGATCGCAATCGTAGCCATCATCGTCGGGCTGGTGTTAACCAGCAGCTTAGTCATTATTAATCCAGGACAGGCAGGCGTCTTGAGTGTTTTGGGTAAAGCTCAAAATAATCCCCTGCTCGAAGGGGTCCATTTCAAACCCCCGTTTGTCTCATTTGTCGATATCTACGACATCACCGTCCAAAAGTTTGAAGTCCCCGCTGAAAGCTCGACGAAAGACTTGCAAGATCTCAAAGCCCGATTTGCAATTAACTTTCGGCTTGATCCGACTGAGATTGTCAAAATCCGTCGAACCCAAGGCACCCTGGCGAATATTGTCTCGAAAATCATTGCCCCCCAAACCCAAGAATCGTTTAAAATTGCCGCTGCACGCCGCACGGTGGAGCAGGCCATTACCCAGCGGTCTCAGCTCAAAGAAGACTTTGACATTGCCCTGAGCAGCCGCCTTGAGAAATACGGCATCATTGTGCTCGACACCAGCGTGGTCGACCTGACCTTTTCGACCGAGTTCTCTAAAGCGGTCGAAGACAAGCAAATTGCTGAGCAGCGCGCCCGCCGAGCCGTCTATATTGCCCAGGAAGCTGAGCAGGAAGCGCAGGCTGAGATCAACCGGGCCAAAGGTCGAGCCGAAGCCCAACGTTTGTTGGCCGAAACCCTAAAAGCCCAGGGCGGCAACCTGGTGCTGCAAAAAGAAGCCATCGAAGCCTGGAAAGAAGGCGGAGCCCAAATGCCCCGCGTGCTCGTGATGGGTGAATCTCAGGGGTCGGTGCCGTTTATTTTTGACCTGAAGAATTTGCAGGAATAATATAGAGATAAACCACAGCCAGTTTGAAAACTTGAGTTTTTCCGTGGGGCAAACGACAGGTCTGGATGTGAGCAAGGTTCAGCTGCGTAGCCCCCACTTTTTAACTGGGGTTTGGTGTTTGTGCAGTTCCTTTAATCGAACTAATCCCTGGAAAATAGCTCTGGGTATTGCCCTCGCTAAGACGAACCGCTTGGTAGTGTGATAAAAGTCGCCGCCGGGGAAATTTGGTTTTCCCCGCACCCCTTCCACTTAGGGGGTTTCGTTCCCCTAAGAACCCACGGACAAGAGGGGTGTCCCCAATAGCGCTATGTGATCGATCATTCCGGTAGTGACAACGCGCATTCGCGCTGCGAAGTCGGGTCGCCTACTCGGGCTGCATATCTCGAAGGGCAGACACAAGGCACCGCATCTACCAAGGTTGCCAACTCAGCCACACAACGATCGGCCTCTATCGACTAACCCACCAACCGCCCTTCTCCAAACACTCCACCAGCACCTAGTTCGGGGGGGCTGGGGGAGGTCGTCCCCCAGGCAGCCGCTAACGCCAGAGAAAAGGGGAGGGGGCGGGAGGGAACATCCCGCGCAGCCCTTACTTCACATCACCAACCCTAAGAAACACAGCAAAACAGTCAGATTGGATGTCCTTAATAGCCTTCGTGAAGATAGTTGATGACTATCTCCTCGAAGGCTCATCAATCGAATGGAACATTCCCGAGAACGAACAGATTGAGCCTGCTGCGTAATCTGTCTGGTGCCATTGAGTGCATCTTGTCGTCTGCGATACTTGGAGCCTCGCACGACTTGACAAGACTTTGTATTTTTATGATTATAGAAATACAAAAATAGGTAGCGTCTACGAAGATGGCGTTGCTTATCAAAATTCAGGAGCCTCTACTTGTCATGACGTCTTCTGCACTCAATCAATCCAGTGTGCGCAATTACGCCTTAGTGACCCTGGCCTACTGGGGGTTTACCCTCACCGATGGGGCCTTACGGATGTTGGTGCTGCTATACTTTCATACCCTGGGCTACTCACCCTTAGAGGTGGCGCTGCTGTTTTTGTTCTACGAGATTTTTGGCATTGTCACCAATTTGTTTGGCGGGTGGATTGGCTCGAAGTTTGGCATTAAGTTGACTCTCTACAGTGGCATTGCCATACAGATTGTGGCGCTGTTGCTGATGACGCCGGTTAATGAAACCTGGGGACTTTGGCTGGCGGTGCCCTATGTGATGATTGCCCAGGCCCTTTCAGGGATTGCCAAAGATTTCACCAAGATGAGTGCCAAGACCGCTGTGCGGCTGGTGATTCCGAAAGATGCACAGTCAGCACTCTTCAAATGGGTGGCGATTTTGACCGGCTCTAAGAATGCGCTCAAAGGGGTGGGATTTTTTTTAGGCAGCGTGTTATTGGCGGGATTAGGCTATGTAAATGCGCTGCTAGTGATGGCTGGGGGGCTGACCCTGGTATTGCTAAGCAGTCGTTGGCTGCCGTCGGGGCTGGGTAAAGTCAAGGCCAAGGTGAAATTCAAACAGCTGTTTTCTAAATCTCAGGCAATTAACATTCTCTCGGCGGCGCGGTTTTTCTTGTTTGGGGCGCGGGATGTCTGGTTTGTGGTGGGGCTGCCTGTGTTTCTCTATGGCACCCTTGGCTGGCGCTTTGAACAAGTGGGGGGCTTTTTGGCGATCTGGGTGATTGGCTATGGCATGATTCAATCCCTGGCTCCAGCGTTATTGAGACAGCTTGGGTCGGGGCACCCGCCCCAGGCAAAGACGATTCAGGTGTGGACCTTATTGCTGACGGTGATTCCGGCGGCGATTGCGATCGCACTGCAAGCCAATCTGCCCCCAGGTCCAACCATCATCACGGGGCTGATGGTGTTTGGCCTGGTGTTTGCCTTTAACTCCGCCGTGCATTCCTATCTGGTGTTGGCTTACACCGATGACGATAAAGTTGCGTTGAATGTTGGGTTTTACTATATGGCCAATGCGGGGGGGCGACTGGCCGGCACGGTGCTGTCGGGGCTGATCTTTCAGATATCTGGTCTGGTGGGATGTTTATGGGTTTCGATGGCGTTTGTCCTGGCGGCGGGGCTAATTTCGCTGCGACTCCCTAATCCCAAGCGGGCCGAGACTGCGATGTGATGAACCGAGAAAAAGGAGAGAATGATGTTTACCTTTAAAACCCATGTGGCTTTGCGGGTTGTTGATCTCGATCAATCGATTGCGTTTTATCGAGCTTTATTTGAGGTTGAGCCAGTTAAATACAAGCCTGGATACGCCAAATTTGATGTCGAAAATCCGGGGCTAAATTTAACCCTCAATGTTAGCGATGGGATCGCCCCTCGTGGGTCACTCTCTCACCTGGGTATCCAGGTGGATAGTATAGCGGCGGTGCAGGCTGCGATCGCACGGCTTCAAGCCGCTGGCCTACACCCTATCGAAGAACGCGACACTGACTGCTGCTATGCCTTACAGGATAAAGTGTGGGCCACTGACCCTGACGGCAACCGCTGGGAAATTTTTGTGGTGAAAGTGGCCGATACAGCTCCAGAGCTGAGCTTGAATAATGCCTCGCCGGTAGGGAGGGCGGAGGTGACTCGCAATCAAGTAAAGCGGACCTGCTGTGCTTAGGGGCTTGTAACCAAACAAGTACTCAGGCTTAACAGCTTCCCTTTCCCCATTTCCCCTGTTCAACTGGAGTTTGAGTTTTGTGCAGTCCCTTGAATCGAGTGAACCCTTGGAAAACAGTGTTGGGTATTGCCCTCGCTAAGACGAACCGCTTGGCGGTGCTATAAAAGTCGCCGCCGGGGAAATTTGGTTTTCCCCGCGCCTCTTCCACTTAGGGGGTTCCGTTCCCCTAAGAACCCACGGACAAGAGGGGTATCCCAAATAGCGCGATGTTATCGATCATCCCGGTGGTGACAACGCGCATTCGCGCTGCGAAGTCGGGCCGCTTACTCTGGCTGCGTATTCTGCAGGGTGGATACAAGGCACCGCCTCTACAGCAGGTTGTCAACTCAGCCGCCTAGAGATCGACCCCTTATCGACTAACCCACCAACCGTCCTTCCCTAAACGAAGCCAGCACCTAGTTCGGGGGGGCTGGGGGGGCATTCCTAAAAATTGCGCGATTCTGGCGAACACCAGTCACTGCCACTGTCCAAGATATCAGCATTGAAGCAATCAGGCGTCTCTGGCGAAATCCCCTCACCGGATAATCGGGGAATATTTTCAGGCAGAAAGTTAAACTCTGCGGGGGGTCGTGGGATTAAAGGCACCAAATTATTAGACATATCCGATGTCTGTCGGGGTAAATCCAGCTTTAAATTCACAGATAGCCCAGGGCTAGGTAAGTTTTCGCGTTCCCCCCTCAGCCATTCTTGTATAACGTTAGCGGTCCAGCCAGTTTCTCCCTGCTGGCGCTCAAGCAGCAGGGTGGCAGGCAGCACTAATACGGTTTCTTTAGGCTCAACCGCTGTTGTTTCGCATTTAAAGCTCTCATCAATGGTGATGGTACTGTCTTGGACATCGCCAATAATGAGCTGGCACTTAACAGGTGCCTCTGGAGCGTTGGATTCGGGCACTGGGGTTTCTCGATTTTCAGCAGGGGAGCTGAAGTCGGGAAACAGATCGGGGCCAAAGTTTATGCCAATATGGCTCAAAACAGCCCATATACCTACAAACCCGCCCGCAACAGGCGCGCATTTTTGTCCGACTTTTTTTCCAAAGGCAGTCCAATCACGCCGTTGTTCGGCCATGATAATCAGTGCCTGTGTATATTTAGGTGAGATAGGGAGGGTGAGATAAGGTAGGTGGGATAAGGTGCTGGGTTGCATCTAGTTGCCCTGGATAGATGCAAAGCTCTCGTTGCAGCAAGCTTTTGGTCGTTACTCTGCCCTGATGCTGTTGTACTAACTACTTCACACCCAAAAAAGCAAATTCGTGATTTTTTCGAGATTAATTCAAGTTTTGCTGGCATGACCTTAAATCAGGCCACTTCATCATAAATTTTTGATTTGGAGCATATAGAACGTTAGTATCTGCGGTTAATGCATCGTCATGAATGGTTCGTTAACTACTTTTGCGGCGTCCTGATTCTAAACAGACCTCAATGTAAGGGATTGAAACCTATCCCGCATGAAAAATGAGTCAGAGAAATGAAAAGATTTTCCCCGTAGTTTTTCTATTTCTTGCATTGGGTATTATCGGTAGTGTTTTTAGCTCGCTGTGGTGGATATCGCGGGGGACCCCCTCCAGTGGGAAGGCTGTAAGGCCGGAGGTTGGTAACTCGATATTGCCTAAACAATCTCTGGCTAAACACTCTGCTTCTGTGCTCACTGTTGCATTTTCGCAAGATGCCTTATTAGTTGCCAGCGGCAGCTATGATCAAGCGGTGAAAATTTGGGATCCTAACACGGGAAAACTACAGCGCACCTTTGAGCATGGTGGACGGGTGAATAGCCTTTTGGTAAGCCCAGATGGAACCCAGCTGATTACCGGCAGCGGGGATGGCGAAATTGCATTTTGGAACCTGGCCTCTGGGCAAGAAGACGCTGCGATCGCAGGCCGTTCTGGCAGAATTGTCAGCTTGGCCCTTAGCCCCGATGATGCTTATTTAGCCAGCGGCAGTAGTGACGGCACCATTAAAATTTGGGATCTAACAACACGACGAGAACATAAAACCCTTAAAGCCTCGGGGCCACCTGTCAACAGCTTGGCCTTTGTGCCCACCCAGCCACAACAGTTAGTGAGTGGCGATCAAGCTGGGAAGATTTATCATTGGGATCTGCAACAACCGCAGCCCATCAATGAGTTTCAGAGCAGAAGCGAGCGGATTAACAGTGTTGCGGTAAGCCCAGATGGTCAATGGTTGGCAGGGGGTGGCTATGGCGATCTGGTTCGAGTTTGGGATCTACAAACGGGCCAGTTAGAACAATCACTCAAGGGGCATAATTTTATTGTCTCCGGGGTGGCTTTTAGCCCAGATGGTAAGACCCTGGCGAGCAGTAGCTTTGATGAAACTGTCAAGACGTGGGATTGGCAACAAAACAAAACGATTTGTACCCTGAGAGGACATTCTGGCTTTGTTTATGATGTCAAATTTGATGCCGAGGGAAGTGCGCTAATTAGCGGTGGCTATGATGGCACTGTAAAAGTCTGGGATCTAGCGTCGTCAAAACACTCTTGTCTAACGGAGTCCTGAGCTTCTATTGTTTAGCGCAGATGACGTTCATTGAGGCTTGGGACGAAACTTTCTCAGCCTTAGCGCATTGCTGACCACTGAGACAGAGCTAAAGGCCATGGCTGCGCCTGCGATGATCGGGTTGAGCAACAGACCGACCAGGGGATATAGCACCCCTGCTGCGATTGGGATACCCGCTATGTTGTAGATAAAGGCAAAGAAGAGATTTTGGCGAATATTTTGCAGGGTGGCGCGGCTGAGCTGGATGGCGGTGACAATGCCTTGCAGATCGCCAGAGATCAGGGTGATGTCGCTGGCCGCGATCGCAACATCTGTGCCGGTACCAATTGCAATCCCGACATCAGCCTGGGCGAGGGCGGGGGCATCATTAATCCCGTCCCCTACCATCGCCACCACTTTGCCCTCGGCTTGTAGACCCTCCACCTGAGCCGCTTTTTGGTCGGGGTGCACCTGGGCAATCACGCGTCTAATGCCGACCTGCTGGGCAATGGTATCCGCGGTTTGGGGGTTGTCGCCCGTGAGCATGACAACTTCTAGACCCATGTTTTGAAGTGTCTTGACCACCTGGGCAGAGGTGGGTTTGAGGGTGTCAGCAATGCCCAATAATCCTTCGACCTGGCCATCAATGGCGATCCAAGCTGTGGTTTTAGCGTCTGCTTCCCAGGTCTGGTGGCGAGTTTTAAGAACGGTTGTCCCAATGCCTAGCTGGGTTAGCCAGCGCCGGGTCCCGATTTGTACGAGACGATCGGAGACTCTGGCTTGCACCCCCCTGCCAGCAACCGCTTGAAACTGTTCGGCACTGGGCAGCTTGGCTAGGTCAACCCCTTGCCGCTGGGCGTATTGCACCATCGCCTCTGCCAATGGATGCTCAGAGTGGCGTTCGACCGCAGCCACCAGACGTAGCAGGTTGATCTCATTGTGGTTGGCGGTGCCGTTAACCGTGATGTAGTCGGTGACAGTGGGCTGCCCCTGGGTGAGGGTGCCGGTTTTGTCAAGAATGACGGTTTGGAGACGGTGGGCCAGTTCTAAACTGTCGGCACTTTTAATCAAGATACCGTGCTCAGCCCCCTTGCCAGTGCCTACCATGATGGAGGTAGGGGTGGCTAGACCCAGGGCACAGGGGCAGGCAATGATCAAGACACTGACGGTGGCGACTAATGAGAGGGTCAGATTGCCGGTCAGTGAATACCAGAGGATGAAGCTGAGCAGTGCGATCACAAGCACCACTGGTACAAACCAGGCAATCACTCGATCTGCCAGCTTTTGAATCGGAGCCTTAGAACCCTGGGCCGCTTGCACCAGTTGCACAATTTGGGCGAGCACCGTCTCTTGGCCCACCCGCGAGGCTCGGAACGTAAAGCTGCCAGTTTTGTTGAGGGTTGCACCAATCACCTCGTCATCCGTACTTTTCTCAGCTGGCACTGACTCCCCAGTCACCATAGACTCATCAATAGCCGAGCTGCCCTCAAGGATGACCCCATCAACAGGAATTTTCTCCCCCGGTCGCACCAGTACCACATCCCCGACTTGCACTGACTGGATGGGCATATCTACCGGTTGCCCGGCCCGTAAAACCCGGGCGGTTTTGGCCTGCAGCCCCATGAGTTTACGAATTGCTTCAGAGGTTTGCTGCCGTGCTCGGGCCTCAAACCAGCGGCCTAGCAAAATCAACGTGATAATTACCGCCGCCGGTTCGTAATAGACCTCAGGCCGTAACCCTTGGGTGGTAAACCACTGGGGGAACAGAGTTACCACCACAGAGTAGAGGTAAGCAGCCCCAGTCCCCAAGGCCACTAGCGTATTCATGTCGGTGGTGCGGTGACGCAGCCCCTGCCAAGCGCCAACAAAAAAGCTCTGGCCGCACCATCCGATCACCGGGGTAGCGAGCACCCCCTGCAGCCAGCGATTATGGAGCCACATAGGAAACCCTGGGATAGGAAGTCCTATCATCATCGGCAGGGAGCCCACCACCAAAATGGCACTGATGATGCCGCCTACGACCACCCTCCGAAAAAGCCTCTGCTGTACCGCACGCTTAGCCGTCTCCGTTTCCGTCTGCTGAGCTTCTGGTGAATACACTGGTTTAGCCTGATACCCAGCAGCAGCTACGGCGGCTTGAAGTGCCGCGATACCCGTCTTGGTCGGATCGTAGTGCACCCTGGCCTGCTCTGTCGCAAAATTCACGCTGCTCTCAGCCACGCCATCCGCAGTCTGAAGCGCCCGCTCAATTGCATTGGCACAGCTGGCACATTTAATGCCCTCTAGTTGTAAACGCACGGTTTCCATGTTGCACCCTCTAGCTGACCCTACCACGGTAAAATCTCCAGCGGGCTAGAGAGTCAAGGGGCTAGTTTCGAAACCTTACCCCAGCAAGGCTGCGGACAAAGTTACGGCTCGCTAGGAAATTTATAAAAATCAGAGTCCGGCCTGTGTATAGAAGTTCGCTAGCTTTTCTGCAACGAGTGCGTGGCCTGCGGCATTTAAGTGACCTAGCCCAGGTTGGGTATTGTTGAATCCCTGCAACACCGTCTTGCGATCGCGATAAAATGCAACAAAATCCGATCGCATATTCACCATCGGTATTTGATATGCTGCTGCTTTCTCTTCTAAATATTCTTCAATCAAAAGGTTACGGACCGCATTCTCAGATAGCTTGGTCCGGTCGGCTAAACGACCTGATATATAGTCTTGATAATTGATAGCCGGAATGTACACGAAAACCAGATTAGGAAACGTCTGACTGAAGCGCTGAACCGTCCAATCTAGTAAAGCCTTCTCCTCTGGTGAAAGCGCTAAATTTTTCTTTGGCTGAGTTTGGGTGTCGTCCGCCCTGGCGATCGGCACTATCCCCTGGGCAGTCGCTGCAAAGAAGTGTTGTGCCTGTCGACCACCGACTCTTAGCACGGATAGTTGTCTCAGGGCTTCCAACTGAGGAAAGTGACCCATAAGTGTGCTAGCAAGGGGGTCACTGCTACCAAAGGATTGATTGTAAACCAATCGGTACTGACCACTTCGCGTGGTTAGGTAAAATTCTTCTGCCGGATCGCTCAACTGCATAGAAAAATCTGAGGGGGTTAGCTGAACAACGACACTGTCAGGCTGGACCTTTGAGTTGTAAAAATTGCCTGCGTAGAGATAGTTAGCGGGGGATGCGCCTTCTTTGCCAGCATTAATCACTTGGATCTGTCGGCCTGAGTTCAGATTTGTTTGCATCAGGATAGATTCGGTCAGTGCTGTGAACGTCTCACGGTCGGCAATCTGTGTCGCCATCGTGTAAGAATCTCCCAGCACTAAAATTCGATATTCATCTGGCTGTTTGGCCTGAATCTCTGAATGGCGCATGCCCAAACTATTGAGCTGCATCCTGGCCATGCCTTCTCGAGTATGCAACAACCTGCCTGATTTTCTAATATTACCGAGCAAGGGATGCTCCCTGATGCCAGGACTAGACTCAACCAGATTTCGCAAGATGACTTCCCACAGCAACAGTGCAAAGAGAAAAGACGAGGTTGCTTTGATCAATAATTTGATGTGTTGGCTACCCATAAACAAAAACCTTTGCTGAAAGGATTAAAATTGAAAATAGACAAACGGTTGTGGATTGTTGGGAGCCAGCAATAAGAAGCCCAGCAGCCAGAACCACAGCCAGAACCATTCACTGAACCGGTTAAGCTTGAGCCACACGCCCTGATTGATCAAGACGCCAAAATAGTCGGCAAGCACCATAGCGGGTAATGATAACCAGAGAGAAGTCGCGTACCAGTTGATACCCGCAGTGTCAGTCAGGGCAAACATTTTTTTCACCATGGCAGATGCGATCGCAAAATCACTGGCCCGGAAAAGCACCCAGGTCAGACCTATAAATAGCAGCGTCACCAGCCATGCTAAAACGGTGTGGAGGGATGGGGGGATTTGAAGACGCGATCGCAGATAATCTGCGTAAAACTTATGGGTAGCCAGTGCCACCCCATGCAATCCGCCCCACAAAACAAAATTCCAGCTAGCCCCGTGCCACAGCCCCCCCAATAGCATCACAATCATCAAATTGAGGTACTGGCGTAGCTTTCCCTTGCGATTGCCCCCGAGGGGAATATACAGGTATTCGCGCAGCCAGGTCGAGAGGGAAATGTGCCAACGTCGCCAAAACTCAGTGATGCTACGAGACCTGTATGGCACGTTGAAATTAATGGGACTATCGTAGCCGAGACATTTTGCTGTGCCGATGGCCATGTCGCTGTAGCCACTAAAGTCACAGTAAATTTGGATAGCGTAGGCGATAGTGACTAACCAAAGTGTTACCGTGCTGTAGTCTTGGGGGGCTGCAAAGACGGTATCGACAAACAAGGCCAATCGGTCGGCAATCATCACCTTGCGAAAAAAGCCCAGCATAAAAAGCTGCCCCCCCTGCAACAGATTTTCGCGCTTGAGGATGACTTTTTTCTGTAATTCAGGGAGAAACTGCCTGGCTTTGATAATGGGGCCAGCCACCAGCTGCGGGAAGAAGGCTGTCAGTAGGGCAAACTCCCAAATGTTTTTAGCAGATCGGGTTTCTCCTCTATAAATATCAATGACATAGGCCAATGCCTGGAAGGTAATAAAGGAGATACCCACCGGGAGCACAATGTCTAGCATTGAAATCGTCCACCCAATGCTGCTCAGGAGAGTGTTGGCTGACTCAACAAAGAAGTTGTAATACTTGAAAAAGCCCAGGACCGCCAGGTCAAAGGCAATCGCTGTGATCAGAGATAGGGTCCGCCATTGAGACCAGCGTTCGATGGCCAAACCCAGGTAGTAGTTGACGAGCGTCATGGCAGC
>JBCCRZ010000002.1:0-33778 GCA_039200855.1 Cyanobacteria bacterium P01_D01_bin.44
CCCGCCTGCATTTTCCACATCACCGACCCTTTGTAGCGAAAGAAAATATTGATCACCACCCGCAGGGCAACCCCCGCCGCCATTTGAGGATTGGCAATATCGCCTTTGGGGTAGGCGTACACCAGATCATAAATTGAGCGCACCATCGGAGATTGCAGCGTTTCGTCCCAGGCTCCGTAGCTTTTCAGCCATTCACCATAGTCATACTGATCCAGGGCATCCAGAGAAGATTCAAACAGCATGCCCTCTGCCAAGATGGCGCGAATATTGGCCAGACCATAATTGGTGATAATCAGCTCTCGGCGCAGATCTGGATCATCGTTTAGCTTGGCGTACCAGAGGTCTTCTAACTCGTCCATAAAGCGTTCGATCAATCGCTGGAGCACAGTGTGATGTTCTTTCCAGTGATGGCGGTGATTGCTGGACAGCCCTTCAACCAGTTCCTTCGCTAAATGCAGATACACACCTTCTGAACCGAACGCGGTGGTTTGGGTACTCCGGTTGATTTGCTCACCGAGCGAGCCCAACTGCGTTAACCACTGCTGCGGGTTTTGCATCAAAGATTGCACCACCTGCTCAGACGCACTGGTAAAAATAGCCCCTGCCACCAAACCCAGGGATTCTAAATTTCGATAGATCTGCTTAAACAGAGATTCAACCCCGCCAGGCGCAGTCGGGCAAAAGGAGCCCGACACACCTAGCACCTTAGAATTTTCCCAAACCCGATAAATCAGCCGCAGCGCGGACACCAGATGCTCCCAAAGACTCGTCGGTTGACGCGCTTCCCAGGGGAGCAATTCATTACGGGGAAAATCAAAGCGCCAGGGATTCCATTTGCCATCGGCATAGTTCTCTAAGACGATCAAATCATGGGGCTTAAAGGCATCTTCAATAGAACTGAACGGACCGTCTTCGCCGAGTTCTTCGTAGCACTGTTTCATCAGGCGAAAGGCATTTTCGTAGAATCCGAAAAAGATGTGCAGGCCATGCTCTTCAATGCGATAGTTAGGCGTTTGATCGGGGCGGTCAGGATCGCTTTCGACATTGCGACCACTGGCTCCTTTGCCCCCCAGTCGCCAACCCAGTTGATAAACGGTGATATCGTACTTGGCTTCCCAGCCTGGCTGATTAGTTAACTCATAAACCGTTGCCAGGGAGCCCATGCCCCCCCCTAAAACAGCAATCTTTTTGCGATTATCCTGAGGCATACCCTGTTCCTTTACACTAAGCCTGCATTACACCATGCGCACAATCTCTTTGCCGCGCTCAATCGTGAAATCGAACTCTGTCCAAAAAGCAAATTTGACGGGCGGTGATGGCCCGCCCAAGCCAAAATCACTCACAATGGGATGACTCGCAAAATTATTAATTTGGGCCTTAAAAGGATGCTCGATCAGGCCTCCACCTCGAAATTTAACCAGCTGGGTATCCGCTTCAATAATCGCCTGATAGCAGGGTTGCTGACCATGTTGAGCATCTCGAAACTGTTTGAGAAAAACAAACGGAACCGATCGAGTCAATAACGAAAATAGAGCATGAATCGGCAAGCCCAACCCTGGGATCACAATCTCTTTATCCTCCCCAAACAACTCCTGAGTGATCGCCTGGAAACAATCCTGCTGAGTGCGCCAAAGACGCGGCAGATGTAAGGGCTGATCCCGATTAACCCGGTTCAAACTAATTACCGGCTTACGGGTTGCCCCGACTGTCGGGCCAAAGGTGGGAAATACAGCGGCCTCAACCTTAAGGTGGTCTAATGTCTGAGGCTCCGTTGGCATCTCAACCCATCCCCACTCTTTGGGAAAGCCATATACCTCTCGCCCGGTGGCCATCGCATAGGAGCTATCGACAAATAAGTAGGGGGTAAACCAGGCCAGGTGATCGACCCAAAACAGCGGACCGATTTGACGACCCGCCATGGTCAATACCCAAATAATGACTTCATGCTCAGGGACAAATCCAGTGTCTTTTTGGCTAGGGGCTTGCGATCGCAACTCCGGATTTTCCCCAAAAGTCACCAGTACAAAATGAGTGGCCGGGCGATAGTGCACTCGACCTTTCGACGGTTCATTGAGATAGCGATCGCAAAGTTTCTGCAGATTAGAAAGCGCCCCCTCAAAGAAAAACGCATAGAGCAAAGAATGCTGACTGAGGGTTGGCTGCAGAAAGGACTGCTCACCCCCTCGGTCAACATAGCGCGCTGACGAGAAGCAATCAGCGGGATTCCAACAACAATCCTCAAACATAGACTGACGTCAATGGCTTTCGTGATATCAGACCGAGCAACCAGGTAGACTCCGAATGCTGAGGCAAGACTACCAAATGTCCGTGATTAGAGACGATTGTCAGCCTATCTAAGACATAACTCTTAACTGAGTAACAGTGTGCCAGGCCCCTCTCGATAGCTCCACCGAGGTTTAGGCGTTTAGGCAGAAGATAAGCAGGAAGCTTAGAACGGCGAGGGTTCTCGCTATTTGCATACCCATATTTCAAACAGACTGGGCACTTCGGGACAGTCAGTCAGAGATTGTTACCACCTCTGTACTGAGAGAGCTTTAGAACTCCACCTATCAGCTTACAAAAGTTACTTTTTTTAGCGGTTTCCCCCCGCCAACTAGTTCTTGTCTCTTTTTGCCTTACACTGATTTGTACTGTCCGTCATAAGTTACACCTGGTCTGTCACAAGTTAAAACACCAAAGGCGTGAGTTCTTCGAATACATTTCATTAAAATTCATTCAAGTGACTCGTGAATACACACACAAGAGCCCCCAAACGCCGTCGTAAGCGTGGCGTGATTTTGACTTCAGCTGGGTTAGCAAGGTTTCAAGCCGCTAAGGTCAATGCCGAATTTGATAAAAATCAAGGGCAGCGCTACACCCTTGAAGCTCTCAGCGAGCGCACTGGGGTTAGCATTGATACCCTGACAAAAGTGCTGAGCTGTGACCTGCGGGTGGATAAGCAAACCCTAAAGTGTTGTTTCCGTGCGTTTGGCTTAGATCTTGGGACAGCCGACTACTATAGTCCCGAGTCAACCGTGTCTAGAGCAGCCTTTACCCCCGATGCTGATTCATCATTTTCGCCATCGCCACCGGGTGGGTCATTGTCCCTAGATTCCACGCTTTATGTCGAACGACTGCAGGCTCAAACAGACAGCTATAGGGCGATCGATCGCCCCGGGGCACTGGTTCGCATCAAAGGTGCCCATCGGACAGGAAAAACCTCACTCATGGCCCGCATTGCTCAGCAAGCCTTACAGCAGGGCTATCAGCCGGTTTCGGTCAGCTTTCAGCTAGCCGATAAGCAGGTTGTCCAAGATTTAGATCAGCTATTGCAGTGGTTTTGCGCCAGCGTAGGTCTAGAAATGGGCGTCTCACCCGATCTAGACACCTACTGGGATAGCCTTTTTGGCAGTAAAGTCAGTTGCAAACTTTACTTTGAGCAGTACCTGCTGGCCATAACTGAACGCCCGGTTGTGCTGATTCTGGATGATGTAGAACGGCTGTTTCATTATCCAGAGGTAGCGGATGAGTTTTTTGGGTTGCTACGCACCTGGTATGAGGAAGCGAAAACTGTAGACATCTGGCAACAGCTCAGAATGGTGATTGCCCAAACCTCTGAGGTGTATATTCCGCTTAACCTGAACAAGTCACCTTTCAATGTAGGGGTCGCGATTTCCCTGCTGCCGTTTACTCCAGACCAAGTACAGACCCTGGCAATGGCCTACGGCTTAGACTGGTCAACTCAGTCTGCAAAAGAGCTGTGCCAGCTCGTGGACGGGCAGCCCTATCTTGCCCATCTGGCGGTTTATCACGTTTGGCGAAAAGAGACGACCCTGGCAGAAATATTCACCGACCCACTGGGGTGTCAAATCTTTTCTCCTTACTTGCAGCATCAGCTAAGGCGTGTGCAACAACAACCCCAGCTGGCTAACGTCTTGGGCAAGGTGATGACCCAACAGGCTATATCGCCATCCATTCTGTCAGAGCTATACCAGCTTCAGAGCATGGGGTTAATTACCCTAAAAGAAGCCGACCCACAGTTAGCCTGCGATTTGTTTACACGCTATTTCTCAACACAGTTTGCCCCTCAAGCCGTTAATCCCGCAGGGCAATCATCCCCGTTGACCCTCAATCACAGTCGGCTGGTCCGGCACATGGCATGGCCCTCTTCTTCCCCCTAGGGATGCTCCCTCACAGGCATCCGGGTATGCTAAAGAGACTGCTTTATTCACCGATGCCATGCTGCTCAGACGGCTCACTTTTTGGCTTGAATCTCACTGGGTCACCCCCGCCTACAGCGGCTGGGTGCTGTTGGGGGTGGCGCTGTTTTTTTTTGGAGCCGCAACCAATACGATGGCGGGCTGGCTCTATGTGATCAGCGGTGTGATGATGGCGATGCTTTCAATTTCGTCAATGTGGCCGCAGCGGACCTTGCAAGGGCTCAAGGTTCATCGCCAACCCATTGCCCCAGTGACTGCTGGGCAGGCTGTGCTCGTGGAGATGACGATCCGCAATGACACCACTCGGGCAAAAACATTGTTACAAGTAAGGGATTATTTACCTGCAGGGTTAGGGAAGATGCAGATGGCTGCGATCGCATCCCTCCCTCCTCAAGATCACTACCGCTGGGTCTACGAAATCCCCACTGAGAAACGCGGTATTTACCACTGGCAGTCGGTGTGGCTGCGCTCCGCCGCACCGCTAGGTTTATTTTGGTGCAGCCGTGAGCAGATATCTAGAGCAAAGGCCATCGTCTATCCCCAAATTTTGCAGCTATCCCACTGCCCTATTATTGACATCTTGGGCGATCAAGCCGGGCTGCAGTGGCAGCATAACCGCAATGCCAATGCTGGCAATGAAGGGCTGACTCGCGCCCTTCGCCCCTATCGCTGGGGTGATCCCACTCGATTGATCCACTGGCGTACCAGTGCCCGCTACGGCGAACTGCGCGTCCGCGAACTCGAAAAACTCACCAGCAATCAGGATGTCCTGATTGCCCTCGATACGGCTGCCGCCTGGACACCAGAGCACTTTGAGCAAGCCGTCATTGCTGCCGCCTCGATCTATTGCTACGCCTTGAGCCGTGGCCTATCGGCCCAGTTTTGGGGCCCCCACATGGGGCTAGTCACAGGTAGAACTCCAGTTTTAACTGCACTGGCCGATATTACCTTTAAATCAGCACGTCCCTCTGCCCAGGTGCCCAATCAATCCCTGGTTTGGTTAAGCGCCCAGGTACCAGATCTATTACCTGTGGGTAGCCAACATCTTTGGTTTCCCAATCGCACCGCCGCCCACGGGAGTGCGTTGGGGGTTGGTGATAGCAACTGTTTGGTTATTGACCCTGGGCAAGATTTGAGACAACAGTTACAAAGCGCGTAATGGGCAATCCTATTGCTCCAGATCAGCTCGCGGATCAAAGCTCTCTATAGAGTACAGCTCTTGATACAGCGCTTTTTCTTCGGGGTCGAGGAGAGTGGGGATTGCGATCGCAACCTCGACTATCTGATCCCCCCGAGCACCTTCGGGGGTGACATATCCCTTACCCGCCAGGCGCAACTTCTGACCAGGCTGTACCCCAGCGGGAATCACCATCTTCACAGCCCCGTCCAAGGTCGGCACCTCAATCTGAGTGCCTAACACCGCTTCACTGGGGCTGAGGGGAACCCGACAAAACACATCATCCCCCTGCCGTGAGAAAAAAGCATGGGGTTCCACAAAGATTTTCAGATACAGATCGCCCCCGCCAATCCCCTGCCCCCGCAAGCGAATACGTTGACCCGTTACCATCCCCGCTGGCATATTCACCTCGATTGAGCGGCCATCCTCAAGGCGAATGCGTTCGTGACCACCGCTATGGGCGCGCTCCAGCGGCACAGTCAGCTCAGCTTCCGCATCCCGACGGCTGGGGCGAGACTTGACGGTATAGCTGGTTTTACTTTTACCGGGTTTAAAGGGATCTTCAGGCTCTTTACGAACTGTGGTTCTCGTCTGAGGGGTCGCGGTGGTCGTCGTGGTACCACCCTGATGGCGATTGAGCAGCTGATCGACAAAATTGTTAAAGTCATCCCACTCACTAAAGTCAGAATCCTCGCGATCGCGACGCTCCCAAAACCCAGCAAAACCTTGCTGCTTCCAATATCGGCTGTACTGCTCGTACTGGGCTCGTTTATCCGTGTCAGAGAGGACCTCATAGGCCTCCCCCAACATTTTGAAACGCTCCTCAGCGGCTTTGTCGCCCGGATTAAGATCAGGGTGGTACTGCCGCGCTAACCGTCGATAGGCCTGTTTGATCTCCTCAAACTTTGCGCTCTGCTGAATGCCCAGAATCTCGTAATAGTTCCGAAAGTTTTGCATGGAAAGTTTTACAGGGACTGGGGGAGGGCGCTACCAAACATCTTCTTCGAACCGATCACCCTCATAGCGATCTCGACTGTCAGGGCGATCTCGGCGATCAGAGCGGTCAGATCGATCGCGAGGCCGCTGCGCAGGTGGATAGCCTGCATTCCCGGAGTAGCCTCGATCTGGAGTGCGAACTGACCAGTCAGTGCCTGCACTATCGCGGGACGAATCTGGAGTTCCCTCCTCGTTAGCCCATGGGTCAGGGGCTGGATCCCACAGATCCTCTTTAGATTTGCGTCCCTCATCATAGGCAGCATCTGGATAGGCAGCGTCTGGACGACGACTCTCCTCCGGCCTGGGACGGCTCCCCCCATAGCGATCGTCATACTGACTGTCATATCGATCGCCATAGCGCTCATCTCGATAGCCCCGATCTTCGGGATAACCCTCCCGACGCTGATCAGGATAGCTCCCCCGAGACCCACCAGGATAGCCGCTCCGCGGCTCATCAGTATATCCACCCCGCGGCTCATCAGTATATCCACCCCGAGATGCGTCTGGATAGCCGCGTCGCGGAGGCTCTCCATAATTATTAGAATAGTCTGCGTCGGGATAGTTGCGGCCATTGTCAGCCCGATCGCCAGGACGACGATCAGAACGACTTTCTGAGCGCCGGGGGTCGTAGTCCCAACGATCATCTGGGGCATAGCGATCGTCACGGCGGGGGGCACCATACTCTGGCTCGTCGCGGCGGGGGGCATCGTATTCCCAGCGCTCATCGCGGCGCGAGGACCCCCCCCAGTCGTCATAGCGATCGTCTTGCCGAGGGGGGGGAGCACCGTAACCGTAGCGATCATCATAGCGATCGTCGCGGCGGGGCGTGTCGTACCCGTATTGATCATCGCGGCGGGCAGCAGGGCGATCCCACTCATCATCCCAATCGTCCCAGCCGCTGCGGGTGTTGTCACGCCGACCATAGCTTTGAGTATCCCATCGGGCCTGCTGGTCCCAACCGTAGCGATCATCGCGGCGATAGTCGTCTTCCTCGTCGTCGGTAAAGATACGCTTTAGGGTGCCGCCAATTTGCCCCAAGATATCGCTATCTTCATTGTCAACGTCGTATAGATAAGCTTCGCGATTGAGTTCGTAGATTTCGTCCTGTAAATCGGCCTGGGCCAAATCGATCACGCGATCATCACCGCGATCTAAGCCATCTCGCAGCTCTTGGATCAGCCCTTCGATGCGGCGTCTGCGATCGCGGGCAAACTGCAGCCCAAAGTCAAGCGCCACCTCCCGCAGCGTCCGCTCCGCCTGAAAAGTGAGCGTCTCAGCCCGATTGCGCTTTTCAATCCGCTCCCGCTGGAGCCGATCGGTGTCGGCATATTCTTCCGCTTCGCGGATCATCTTTTGGATATCTTCTTCGGCCAGATTCGACGCTTCTTGGACGGTGATGCTCTGTTCACGCCCGGTGGTTTTATCCAGGGCCGAGACTTGCAAAATCCCGTTAGCGTCGATATCAAAAGACACCTGCACCTGTGGCATCCCCCGCGGAGCTGGGGGGATACCCATCAGCTTGAAGCGGCCTAGATCCTTATTATCCGACGCCATTTCCCGCTCCCCCTGGAGCACATGCACTTCTACTACCGTCTGATTATTTTCAGAGGTTGAGAATACATCCGACCGCCGTACCGGAATCGTCGTGTTGCGCGGAATCACTTTTTTCATCACGCCACCGATGGTCTCTAACCCCAGGGACAGCGGCGTCACATCTAGCAGCATGATATCTTGCACCTCTTGGGTCAAGATCCCTGCCTGCACAGCCGCCCCCACAGCAACCGCTTCGTCGGGGTTCAAGTTTTGATTGGGCTCTTTGTTAAGCATGGTGCGCACCAATGCCTGCACCATCGGCATCCGGCTAGACCCACCTACCAGCACCACCTCGTCAATCTGAGACGGCGATACATTGGCGTCGGCCATAGCCTGCTTAAGCGGCGTCCGCAGACGACCGACCAGATCAACACAGAGGCTTTCAAAGTGCGATCTCGTCAATTTCGTCTCAATATGCTTAGGGCCATCTGCAGTGGCCGTAATAAACGGTAAATTGATCTCAGCCGAGGGCAAACCCGACAGCTCAATCTTGGCTTTTTCAGCCGCTTCGGTGAGGCGTTGCAAGGCCTGACGATCGCGGCGTAAATCCACCCCTTCTTTTTCCAAAAATTCTTCAGCCAGCCAATCCACAATTTTTTTGTCAAAGTTGAGCCCGCCGAGCTGGGTATCCCCGCTGGTAGATCGGACCTCAAAGACGCTATTTCTCACATCTAACAGCGAGACGTCAAAGGTACCGCCCCCTAAATCAAACACCAAAATAGTCTGATTAAACTGCTGATCAAGCCCATAGGCCAGCGCCGCTGCCGTGGGCTCATTGAGAATTCGCTTGACCTCTAGCCCCGCAATCCGACCCGCATCTCGGGTTGCCTGACGCTGCGCATCATTAAAATAAGCCGGTACCGTAATCACCGCCCCTGTGACCGGCTGCCCTAGATAGCGACTGGCCTCCTCCGCCAGCTTGCGCAAAATCATCGACGCAATCTCTTCGGGGGCAAAATCCTTATCTAACCGAGGACAGCGGACCCTGATATTCCCCTCATCGTCCTTTCGAATCGTGTAGGGCACCTTTTTAGACTCTGAGTTAAGCTCGGCATACTTGCGCCCGATGTAGCGCTTGGCCCCGTAAAACGTATTTTGAGGGTTTAAAACAGCCTGTCGCCGCGCCATTTGACCCACCAAGCGTTCGCCCTCTTTACTAAAGGCCACCACCGAAGGCGTTGTGCGCATACCCTCAGTATTGGCAATCACAACGGGTTTGCCGCCTTCCATTACGGCAACCACTGAGTTTGTGGTCCCGAGGTCAATGCCGACTACCTTTCCCATTCGCCAGGTTTCTCCTCGCTGCTTATCCTAAAACCGCACATTCTGCCTTCAAAATCGCCCTGCCTTCAAAATCAAGCTCTTCACACTGAATCACATATCACTGATCCGCTTAGTAGTCTAAGCCACTGCAGTCACTATGACAGGCACTCCAGTTTAACCCCTAAACTCTATCAAGTCGCCCCTTGAACCCGATCAGCTCAACGGGTAAACCGTCAATAGATATCTATATAGAGATCTCAAAAATGGTCAGAGCATTATTTGAGGCTCAATCTAACTATGCTAATAAATATGTTTCCTTCTCAGCACGTTTGTCTATTCTAGAGAACCGGCAATAAAGTTATCGTGTTCTTTGATAATATAAAGTGCCATGCGGATGTGGCGGAATTGGTAGACGCGCTAGATTTAGGTTCTAGTGTCCTCGTGACGTGAAGGTTCAAGTCCTTTCATCCGCATCAAGCATTCTTCACAGTGAGCTTGGCGGTTTCCCCCTTACAGATCTACTAGCCCTACAGATCCGCTGGTGGAGCGCTAGCGGAACCCTGCTCGAAGCACTTTAGTCATGCAGGATTGCCTCAACTCCAAAAGTTTAGCTAAGGCAAACCGTTTGTTACGTCTTTCTCTGTAGTGGGCAACAGTGGGCAACTAAAATAGCAACACACCGTGATCACCAAATTTCGGTAAATGATTATAATTTACAGGTAGGTTAAGCAATCAGGCCACCTATATATTAGGACGCGACAGTGCTACTCACCAAAGGTTTTGAAGTCGAAATGTACACGGGCACCCCTGACGGGACTATCGTTGGGCTTGCTGACCAGGTGACCGCTAAACTCGATGGATTTGTCCGCGAACCCGACAGCCGCAATGTTGAGTACACAACCCCCCCCTTTCGCCGCTATGAGCAGCTGCTGTGTGAGTTGCTCACTCCTCGACTGCGCCTCAGACAGTTTTTACAGCAGCTAGGGGACTATACCTTGCTGCCCGGTAGCACCCTATCTCTAGGGGACAGTCAGCGATTTTACCGTTCTGACCCCAAAAATCCTTACCACAGCTACATTGAGGAGACATATGGCACCGATGTAGTCACCGCTAGCATCCATATTAATATCGGCATTGCTGACCCAGAGCTATTGATGCGAGCCTGTCGCCTCATCCGATTGGAGGCTCCGCTGTGGTTGGCCCTAACGGCGTCCTCTCCTTTTTTAGACAATCGCATCACCGGCTACCACTCAACTCGATGGCACCTATTTCCCCAAACCCCGAAGCATGTCCCCCTGTTTGAGAACCATGCCCATCACATCCAATGGGTAGAAAATCAGCTACAGCTGGGCACGATGCAAAGCGTTCGCCACCTGTGGTGCTCAGTGCGCCCCAACGGAGATTGCCGCCCTTACAACCTCAATCGCCTCGAGCTCAGAATTTGCGACTTAGTGACAGACCCACTCCTGCTATTAGCCGTCACGGCACTTTTAGAAGCAAGACTGCTGCAGCTGCAAACCGATCCGTCTATCGATCCCCTCGAAACCAGTCAGCTGCCTGCAGCTAACCGACACGAAGACTTACTCGCGATCACCCACACCAACGAACAAGCAGCTGCGCAGCATAGCTTAGATGCCCAACTCACCCATTGGCAAACCGGTCGCCCTATCCTTGCCAGAGATTGGATTGAGCAGCTATACCAGACGGTTTACCCAACCGCTAAGCAATATGGCATTGCTTGCTTTTTAACCCCGATCAAACAAATTTTGCGGGAAGGCAACCAGGCTCAACAATGGCTCAGCCAAATGCAATCCGGTGATTCTATTCAGGCAACCATCACTCAGGCTGCCCGCGTCATGGACCTGCAAGAAAAAGCCTTAGAGTCAGATATCTGCCGGGCCGCCGTTGCTTAGTACAGCTTGAGTCGATAGCCCACACCCAAGCAACTTATAGAGATTATCCCTCCCTTGATGTCGAGAGGGGTAGCTATGGGTAGTCTGAGAACATCGCTAAAGATGGGAATTCACCTCCTTGGATCCTCCAGACCTCTCTTCAAAGCTTCGACAGAAGCATAAAATATTTTTGATTGATAAAAAACTCCTATCATTTGGGGAGATGCTGCCCTGGTAACCTGCTCAGGCAAGCTTTCCTGGAAATCGGGCGAGCCTATGCTTGCCATTATCCCGCAGCCAACTTACACAGCTGCTTCACTGAACTCTCCTAACTGACTAAATGCCTCGAATAGTCTTAGTAAATCCTGAAATCCCGCCAAATACTGGTAATATAGCCCGCACCTGCGCAGCTGCCGCTGTCGAGCTACATTTAATAGCTCCTTTAGGGTTTGAACTCAGTGATCGATACTTAAAGCGAGCAGGATTAGACTACTGGCCCTATGTCAAACTACATCTGCATGGCTCTATTGATGCTTTTTGGCAATATCGAGAGCAGAGGGGGGGACGGATCTTGGGGTATACCACTTCAGGTGTATCTAACTATCTAGAGATAAATTACCAAGATGACGACTGGCTCCTATTTGGATGTGAGACTAAAGGGCTATCCCCAGACATCCTGGCTAATTGCCAACAGACTCTACGCATCCCCATCGTCGAATCCTCTGTAAGAAGCCTCAATTTATCTGTGAGCGTTGCCATTGGATTATTTGAAGCCTTGAGACAGCTTAGCCAATCCAAGGGGTAACTCTGAATCTAGACTCTATATCTATACATCTATCAAAATCGGGCACCCACCCCCAACGCCACAATTTTCTCCGGCATCCCCAGTCTCCCTAAATCATGTGCAGCTTTCTGGGAGCAGATCATACGTACTCCAGCTTCAGCTTGAGATTACTAACTTTCATGCTTTGTCCAGCGGTGAGAAGTGGACTAGAAGGCGGTTTTATGGTTGAAAAGAGTTATTTAAATCACAAAAAAGGGCTCTTGACGATAAGAATTTTCTATCCCCGCCTGTCTCTAAGCTGACAAAAACCTCAACAAAATTGAGCAATCCCTTGGGATGAAAGCACTTCAGAAACATAGAGCTTTTTTCAAGATCAATGACGGCTTTTTGTCAATAATTGGGTAATCCTAAACTACAAACATTCAGTAATATCGGCGTTCATAACCCGACAGAAACTCGATCAAAACCCCAAAAAGCCTTTCTTCACAAGCTTTTCAGAGGTGCTTTTGTAACGATAAAATCCAGCCACTATCAGGGGATTTTGCCACTACGCGTGAACTTTATGGTTTTTTGGGGAACTAAATAAAGGTGCGTGTAATGGGATTGAAATTTTAGTTAAGTCGTGTAAACTTGCCTAAGTCGGATATGGAGGGTATTGTTACCTAGACAAAGATTTTTTTGGTCTTGCGGGTATCTTTTGCTCAACACTTTTGACATTGTTGGCTACTTACTGCTGACAGCGGCAGCGCTGTTGTTAGGAATCGCAACACAGTTCAGCTGGTTTCGAAACGGTTAAACGCTGGTCATTTAGGAGGTTATTCCTTGAAACGTACGAATTCGCAGGAGCCTACGGCTGACTCGAGCCATTCATGCCTGTCGGCAGTGGTTGGGTTTGACGATCAGGCTTCTTCTGGAGGCAACGGTAGAGCAACTTCTGCTGCGATGCTAGGCATTGCTCTTTCCATGGGTGCTTCCGGTGTTTTACTAGCTGATGGCGAAGCATCAGCAGCGGTTGATTTAAAATCGACGCGGGTTTCTGTTAAAAGCCTCCAGGATCTTTCACAGGCGTCAACGGCGTCATCGTTACAACGTTCCTTTGGTGCGCAGCCCAAGCCGCAGGCCGAGACGGTCTATCACACCGTCGAAGATGGCGAGAGCTTATGGCAAATTGCACAGCGCCACAAGGTTGCCGTCAAAGATATTAAAGTGGCTAATCGGATTCCTGCCGAGTCGCCTCTCCAGGTCGGCCAGGTTCTGAAGGTACCTGCCGATAGGGTGGCCAGTCAAAACGCTCGCAGCCAGCCAGGCGCTCCCGCACCCTCTTCAACTTTGCTGGCGCTGACCCAGGAAGGGCAGGCTAGCGACGCTACCGCAGCAAGCAGCAAGCCCTCAAAGCTGTCCTCCATGCTAGAAGATGTAGCATCGGTGGAGCTGGCAAGGGAGCTGCCAAATCCCGCACCTGCGCCTGCGCCGATTGTGCCAACCGCAGTAGTTGAGCAGGGGCAGACTTTGCGATCTGCTGGTTTAATGACTCAGGCTGATGGTTTTCAGCAGGAGCTTGATCAAGTTGAGGTTGCCGAGTTAGCCCTTGATGCTCAGGCCGAGCGGCCGATAGTCGAGACGGCAGAGCCCGATGTGCCGGTCGTGGCAACCTTATCTCCAGCGATTCCCCAGCAAGATTATCGGGTTCAAGCGGGTGATACCCTGGGTTCGATAGCTCGCTCATTGGGAGTCACTCCAGACCAGTTGGCCCATGTAAATGGTTTGGATAATCCTGACTTTATTTTAGCTGGCGAGAATCTGGTGATTCCTGAACCTGCCTGGGGGGGGAATAATCAACCCTCTGTATCAGTGCCAGTTGTGATTGCCCCTGCTCCTGCCTCCGCAGCATCAGAGGTCGTTTCGGTTGATAAGAGTGACAATCGACTCGCTCGTTTGCAATCCACCGTTCACAACCCGGTGAATGCCTCTACGGTGATGAGTCGTCTCAGAGGTCAGCAGGCAGAGTTTTCGGGTGCGGCAGCAATGCCAGAGGCCGATCCCTACACAGCCAGTTTGATCAACCAGGTGGAGTCAGTGCGCGATCGCTCAGATGCGATCGCTGAGCCTGAACCGATAGCTATCGGTGGCCCTGATCAGGATGAATCGGCATTGGCCTTAGTCAAGCCTGATTTTCAGAGTCGTCTCTCGGGAAGTGCGGTTGACTCATCAGCCCTTGACTCGGAGGCTGCGCCTCAAACCTCTCGTCCAGAGCCCCAACTGTTAGCAGCAGCTCCGTTAAGTCCAGATGCGTATGCGCCTCCATCGGCAAGTCCAGCAACGGGGCAAGTCGTTTCACCCGATATGCCGGTTTTACCAGATTCAGAGGAATACTTGCCCGATGCGCCAAATTACTTCAATGGTTATATTTGGCCTACTCGCGGCACAGTCACCTCTGGGTATGGCTGGCGGTGGGGCCGGATGCACCGCGGGGTAGACGTGGCTGGTCCAGTGGGGACACCCATTGTGGCCTCTGCACCAGGCGTAGTAGAGCGCTCCGGCTGGAACTCTGGCGGCTACGGAAATCTGGTTGAGATTCGCCATGCTGATGGCAGCATGACTCGCTATGCCCACAACAGCCGCTTGATAGTCAGACCAGGGCAGCAAGTTGACCAGGGTCAACAAATTGCTGAAATGGGAAGCACTGGCTACAGTACTGGACCTCACCTGCACTTTGAGGTTCATTTGCCTAATCAGGGCACTGTTAACCCAGTGGCTTATCTGCCGAGTCGCTAGATTGCCCGGTGATTACTACGGTGTTTACCTGTAGTACAAGACCTGCTTCTAAATAAAATTCATAGCCCTCTGAACTGACTGTTCAGAGGGCTTTTGTGGGTGGGCACTCAAGCAAAACAATACGGTGGTAGGGTGCTAGCTTAAGTGCCGTTTTATGTTACATTTGTTGAGTTGTCGATAAAGACGCTGATAATCGACACCAGGCTCAGTAGCTCAGTGGTAGAGCAGGGGACTCATAAGCCCTTTGTCGCGTGTTCAAATCACGCCTGAGCCATTACTCAAAATCGTTATGACTATGATATATTGAGGTCTAGTTTTACGGCCTGTGAGCATCTTGTTTTAGGGCCGATAAATCGGGTAAAGACAGGTCGCGGTGCTGACCTAAAAGAGGTCTTGCCAAGCAAGCATGTTAAATAATGAGCGGCCCCAACACCATCTTAGGTGGGGCGCTCAAACCACATCTGGTGACTTGAATGTTTACCTGCGAGCTGTCCAGGTGTGGCCGAGGTTTTAATTTAGGCTCAGTAATTTGTTGACTTCCTGGAGAGTAAGTTTATGGGTATTGCAGAAGGGTGTCTTAGAGTGGGCCAATCTGCTCCTGACTTCACAGCAACTGCTGTGGTTGATCAGGAGTTTAAGACGATTAAGCTATCTGATTATCGCAGTAAATATGTTGTCTTATTTTTCTATCCATTAGACTTTACGTTTGTTTGCCCGACTGAGATTACAGCCTTTAGCGATCGCTACAGCGAATTTAAGGAACTCAATACCGAGGTGTTGGGTGTTTCTGTTGATAGCGAGTTTTCTCACCTGGCCTGGATTCAAACTGATCGAAAAGCGGGGGGGGTTGGCGATCTTGAGTATCCTCTAGTGTCTGATATCAAGAAAGAGATCAGCACAGCCTACAACGTCCTGGAGCCCGAGGCGGGTGTTGCCCTACGTGGCCTGTTTATCATCGATAAAGAAGGGATTATCCAGCACGCGACGATCAACAATCTATCGTTTGGTCGTAGCGTTGATGAAACCCTGCGGGTATTGCAGGCGGTGCAATATGTGCAGGCTCACCCTGATGAAGTTTGCCCCGCTGGCTGGCAACCGGGTGAAAAGACGATGACCCCCGACCCGGTGAAGTCGAAAGAGTTCTTTGCGGCTGTTTAATGACCTTGTCGGGGCGAGGTCACCTCGCCCCGACAAGGGGACAACTTATCGATGCAGTTAACATTAACCTCCAAGGATTTTCGCGGGTTGCTTAACCGGCGATTTTTTCAAAATTTTGTGCCGCTACCGGCCACGCCAAAGTTCAGCATTGATCAGCGCACACCTGATTTCCAACTACCCGTGGTTGGACAGCGAGCAGCGATCACACTGTCGAACTATCGCGACCAGCGCCCGGTCGTCTTGGCGTTTACGCGAATTTTTACAGAAAAACAATATTGCCCGTTTTGCTATCCCCATATTTTGGCGATGAACGAAGCCTATGAACGGTTCGTTGCCTTGGGAGCTGAAGTGTTGATGATCACCAGCACTAATATGGGCCAGAGTAAGCAAGTGCTTCAAGCTCTGATGCTACAGATGCCGCTACTGGTTGATCCGCACTGTAAAACATTTAGAGCCTATGGCACAGGTCAGGCGTTAGGCGCGCCATTGTCGGCCCAGTTTATCTTAGATAAGGACGGTCGCCTGCGGTTTCAACATCTATTTTCGTTTGCGCACCCCAACGCGAGTCCTGAGCGACTCATGTGGGCCCTTAGAAATCTCTAAGGAGAAATTCTTGGGGTTCGATGTTCAAGGGGAAACCCGTAAACCAACGGAGAGGGAGGGATTCGAACCCTCGATGAAGTTTACACCCCATAACTCCTTAGCAGGGAGCCGCTTTCAACCACTCAGCCACCTCTCCAAGATGTGAGCAACATCATATCAAGATCTTTCCCAAACCTCCAACCCTTCTTGCTATTTTTCTTGGGGGGTGGGCTTTGATATAGGCTCAGCCGAACGGGGGTGAGCCTGGACCTGAGCAACATCAGAGCGATCGTGGACGACGACACGTGGCAAACGGTGCTTGAACCCGCAGAGGATTTCCCACGAGATTGTATCGGTGTCATTCGCCCAATCATCGGCGGTAATCACGTGAGCCCCCTGGCGACCCAGTAGTGTGACTCGATCGCCTTCTTGCAGAGTGCCGATATCAGACACATCTAGCATGAGCTGATCCATGGTGATGGCTCCTACCTGATTGACGCGTGCTCCATTGATCAGTACCTGGAGTTGATTAGAGAGCCGTCGGGGAACGCCATCGGCATAGCCAATCCCCACCACAGCGATCTGCATCTGGCGGGGGGCGACAAAGCTGTGACCATAGCTAACCCCCGCGCCGGCTTCTAGGGTTTTGAGATGGGTGATGCGGGCTTTGACCTCCAACGCGGGTCTGAGGTCAAGCAGTGAGTCCAGGTGGGGGGCTGGCGACAGCCCATAGAGCCCTAGCCCCACCCTGACCCGGTCATAATGCAGGGTCGGATCGAGCAAGGTTGCGGCGGTGTTGGCAAAGTGGAGTTTAGGCGGGAGCAAACCTCGCTGTTTTAGGGCTGCGATCGCAGTCTCAAATCGCTGATGCTGAATTCGCAGCATAGTGGGGTCGGGGCTATCGGCGGTCGCCAGGTGAGAGTACAGACTCGCTACTTGCAGGTTGGGCAGCCGTCTGACAAAGTCAACAAATGCCACCGCCTGTTGCCAGTCAAAGCCTAAGCGCGACATACCAGTGTCTAACTTAAGATGCACTGGCAGAGGGAGATCTTGGCCCGACAACGTATCAGAAAAGATCAGGGCTTGTTTGGGGGTGACTAAGGTCGGCTGCAGTTGCCAGGTTGCGATCGCGCGCACCTCCTCAGGGTGATTGACTGCCCCCATAACTAAAATGGGCGCTTTTATACCAGCCTGGCGCAGCTCAATCCCTTCGGGCACGGTGGCAACCCCGAGCCAGGCTGCCCCAGCCTGTAGCACCGTCTTTGCAATCGTCAGCGCCCCATGTCCATAGGCATCGGCCTTGACCACCGCCATTAGCTCTGTGCCCGATGCCAGATGCGCCTTAAACTGCTGCACATTATGTCGTACCGCCGTTAAATTAATCTCAACCCAAGCCCTCGAACACCGCATCGCCGACAGACCCGAGGTATTTTCCCAACTCAACATACTCATCTCGTTTTTTGTTTTGATTGGCTGATTAAAAGTCCATGCCCTAAATTAGCGCTTAGTGTAGCAGGTGCTAAATCAGATGCTCAATCAAGGACACGGGTCGGGCAGCGTTGAGACACCTGTGCTACTATCTATGGCAAACCTCAGTGCTTGACCCTCAAAATTCGCTCTTCAAACGCCTGACCCTCAATGAGTAAGGTTCTCGTCCTGAATGCGTCATACGAGCCGCTAAACATTACCAGCTGGCGACGGGCTGTGGTGTTGATTATTAAGGGCAAAGCAGAACATTTAGAGCACAATGGTAAGGTTGTCTATGCCAATTTTCCATTGCCCACCGTGATTCGGCTGAGGCACTATGTCCGCGTGCCCTATAAAGATATTCCCCTCACCCGTCGTAACTTACTCCATCGAGATAGCAATACGTGCCAATATTGTGGTTATTCAGGTGATGGGTTAACGCTAGATCATGTGTTGCCTCGCTCTCGCGGCGGTGGCGACTCCTGGGAAAACATTGTCACCGCCTGCGTGAGGTGCAACGTTAGCAAAGGCAATCGGACCCCTAAAGAAGCCCGCATGAACCTGCGCACAAAGCCCCGAAAGCCTCACAGCAGCCTCTATTTTGAGCTATCAAGACACATCCACAGTGGCACCCACCAAGAATGGCGTAAGTACGTTATTGGCCTCTAAAGCTTATTGGCCTCTAGAGCAATCTCAAATGAAATTGTAGGAGAATAGTCACTCCCTTATAAAATGGCACCCCAAAACGCTTTGCTGAACACTTCTACACCCGATTTTTTGCACCCAACGGCCACAACGAAAGACATGGGTGCTCCGGACGAGTCAGACTCTGCCACAGCGCTCAAGCATCTTTTGATGAAGCATTCTGGCAGTCGCCAAATCGTGCTTTTGCAAGATTTTCCTGATCCAGATGCGCTGTCCTCGGCGTGGGCCTACAAACTGATTGCAGCCAGCCACAAGATTGAGTGCGACATTGTTTACTCAGGCACCCTCAGTCACCAAGAGAATATTGCCCTGGTCAAGCTCACTAACTTGCCCGCCAAACGATGGCCACAGCAGCAGAGTGAAACCCCTGATTTATCGCAATATGACGGCTATGTCCTGATCGACACCCAGGGCACAACCAGCCAATTGACTAAACTAGTTGAGGCCGCCTCGTTACCGCTGATTTTAGTAATCGATCACCATGCGTCCCAGAGCATGCCACCAGCAGAGTTGACAGATATTCGGCCTGACATCCGGGCCACCGCAACGATCTTGACCCAGTATCTGCAAACCGGTTTGCTCCGACTGGATCGAGGGAACAGCAAACATGTCCGCTGCACCACTGCCCTCATGCACGGGCTGCGCTCAGATACCAACCGATTGATGAATGCGGCTGAGCCCGACTTTTTGGCAGCCGCCTTTTTGAGCCAGTACTACGATCCTCAGCTACTCAGTGCAATCCTCCAGGCCTCTCGCTCCAAGCGGGTGATGGATGTGATCGAGCGCTCGCTGCGCAATCGCGAGATTCAAAACAGTGTCTCCATTGCAGGGGTGGGCTATCTGCGCTACGAGGACCGCGATGCCATCCCCCAGGCAGCAGACTTTTTGATTACCGAAGAAAACGTCCACACCGCCGTGGTCTATGGGATTGTCCACGATGAAGACGAAGAGCGAGAGGTGGTGATCGGGTCCTTGCGCACCAACAAGCTCACCCTCGACCCCGATGAATTTATCAAGGAAGCCTTTGGCCAGGATAGCCAGGGGCGATTTTTTGGCGGAGGCCGTTCGATGGCCGGTGGGTTTGAAGTGCCGATCGGGTTTCTGTCGGGTTTTTATGAAAATGGGGACTACAACCGTCTCAAATGGGAGGTCTTTGACATGCAGGTCAAGCAAAAGCTGCTGAGACTGATCAATCCAGAAGATGGCGTCATCAACACCGACTGAGGTTTACCTGATTCGCCACGGCATCGCGGCGGAGCGAGGCACCTATGCCGACGACGATCAGCGCCCGCTGATCGACAAAGGGATCCGCAAAACCCGTCAGGTTGCCGAGCGCCTGGGGGCGCTGGGGCTGGCGTTTGAGGTTATTTTGACCAGTCCACTGGTGCGGGCCAGCCAAACCGCTAAAATCTTGCAGCAAGTGGGTCTGAGCAACCGCATTCAAGTCTTCACCCCACTTGCGCCTGGCGGTGCGCTCTCTGAATGGCTCCACTGGCTTGCAACCTGGCAACAAACAGGCGGTCAATGTGTAGCCCTGGTGGGGCATGAACCTGACTTGAGTGAATGGGCGCAGCGATTAGTGGTGGGGAGAGCCGATCGTGATTGGCGCTTAAAGAAAGCCGGGGTAGTGGGCTTGCGAGTCCCAGCGGCGGGGGATGCGATCGCACACAGCCAACTCTTTCTTTGGGTACCCCCCCGTTTTCTACTGTAATTTCTTCTACGGTTATTTCATCACTTTACATTCCTTGCACTGAAATGCATCGCGGGGGACTGTTCTCGATATCCTATAGGTATAAGAATGAACAAATATCTAACTGAATTCACTAAGGTTATCAGGAGTAGAGAATGACTGTATGCGAATATCGTCCTGGATTAGAAGGGGTTCCGGCGACTGAGTCGAGCGTTAGCTATGTCGATGGCCAGAATGGCATTTTGGAATATCGGGGTATTCGCATTGAGGAATTAGCTCAAAAGAGCAACTTCATTGAGACGGTCTATCTCTTGATTTGGGGTGGACTACCCACCCAGCAAGAGTTGGATGCCTTTGAATACGAAATTCGCCACCATCGACGGCTTAAATTTCGCATTCGGGACATGATGAAATGCTTCCCCGAGAGCGGCCATCCGATGGATTCTTTACAAGCCTGCGCAGCCGCCCTGGGTCTGTTCTACTCCCGCCGGGAGCTAGCCGACCCCGCCTATATTCAAAAAGCCGTGGTTCGCCTACTGGCGAAGATTCCCACTATGGTGGCGGCATTTCAACTCATCCGCAAAGGGAATGACCCGGTGCAGCCGCGAGACGATCTCGACTATGCGGCCAATTTTCTCTATATGCTCAATGAGCAGGAGCCCGACCCCCTCGCAGCTCGGATTTTTGACATTTGCCTGACTCTGCACGCCGAGCACACTATCAACGCCTCGACCTTCTCGGCTATGGTGACGGCCTCCACCCTCACCGATCCCTATGCCGTCATCGCCTCGGCAGTGGGCACCCTGGCAGGGCCACTCCATGGCGGGGCCAATGAAGAGGTCATCCAAATGCTGCAAGAGATTGGCTCTGTAGATAATGTGCGTCCCTTTATCGAAGATCGCATCGCCCGCAAAGCTAAGATTATGGGCTTTGGCCACCGCGTCTATAAGGTCAAAGATCCCAGGGCAGTGATTTTACAAAAACTGGCAGAGCAACTGTTTGACAAATTTGGTCAGGATGAGTCCTACGCCATGGCCCTGGAGTTAGAGTCCGTGGTCACCGAAAAGCTCGGCCATAAAGGCGTCTACCCCAACGTGGACTTTTATTCTGGCCTGGTCTATCGCAAGCTGGGGATCCCGACTGATCTGTTTACGCCCATTTTTGCGATCGCACGGGTCGCTGGCTGGTTGGCTCACTGGAAAGAACAGCTAGCCGAAAATCGAATTTTTCGACCTACTCAAATTTATACCGGGCCCCACGGACAAGGTTATGTTCCATTAGCTGAACGGCCTCAAATTTGGGATAAACAATCCGCCGCCTTTGCCGTCTCAAATGCCCTGCATTCAGTATCTTGACCCTGACTACATAAACCTTTCAGGAGGCTAGTGATGGGCGTGACCCCTCTCCCCAATTCTTAACATTTCGATCACCATAGTTCCAGTGACGATTTTCAGGAACTCCAGCCCTCTTCAGCCTGCGCTGAGGAGGGTTTTTATTTTTACCAAATCTGCTGCTGGATTTACGCAAATCTACGAAATTGAATTTCCCCTACTTTCCCACCTCCCTACCTTTCCAGGGCAAATTCATCCCAACCTCAAACCACTTATAGGCTTGCCCCTATTTTTCTGAGCAGAAATTCCTATCGTTTCACCTGGGGAAATCTCGGTTTGAGGGTCTATAAAGCGTTAGAATCTTAAAGACATAAGCCTCATTAAGAACTATTGAGAGCTTTGAGTGCGATTGTTTGAGGACGATTGCCCCTGAAGCCTGACCCGAATAGTCCGAGTACTGAAGTCAGAATGTTGTATCACGCAACCGTTGATGAATTCTGGGATTGACCTACAAAACACCTTCCTACAAGGGCTGACGTCGCTGGGATTGCCCTATGGCGTTGCCAAAGCCATTTGGATTCCTTTGCCAATGACGCTCATTTTGCTGGCGGCCACCGTCAGCATCTTTATTGCTGTCTGGCTAGAGCGAAAAATTTCGGCGGCGGCACAGCAGCGTATCGGCCCAGAGTATGTCGGTCCCCTGGGGGCACTTCAGGCCACCGCCGACGGGGTCAAGCTAATCTTTAAGGAGGACATCGTCCCCGCAAAATCAGACCCCTGGCTGTTTACCCTGGGGCCAGCGCTGGTGGTTATTCCCGTCTTTTTGTCGTACCTGATTGTGCCGTTTGGCCAGAACATGATCATCTCTGATCTGGGGGTCGGCATTTTTCTATGGATTTCACTCTCGAGCATCGCCCCTATTGGCTTACTCATGTCGGGATACTCGTCCAACAACAAGTATTCACTGCTGGGGGGCTTGCGGGCTGTGGCCCAATCGATCAGTTACGAAATCCCGCTGGCGCTTGCAGTGCTGGCCATCGTCATGATGTCTAACAGCCTCAGTACCATTGATATTGTCAACCAGCAAAACGGCTACGGCATTTTAAGTTGGAATGTGTGGCGTCAGCCGGTGGGATTTGCCATCTTTTGGATTGCGGCCCTGGCCGAGTGTGAGCGCCTCCCCTTTGACCTGCCTGAAGCTGAAGAAGAATTGGTGGCAGGCTACCAAACCGAGTACACTGGCATGAAATTTGGGCTATTTTATGTCGGGTCTTACGTAAACCTGGTGCTATCGGCCATGATGGTATCAGTGCTTTACCTCGGCGGCTGGAGCTTTCCAGTGCCGGTCGAGAGCATTGCTGGCTGGTTAGGTATCTCTGAGACAACCCCTTGGCTACAGCTAATTACGGCCTCTCTGGGGATCGTCATGACCCTGCTTAAGGCTTACGCACTTGTCTTTTTGACAATTTTGCTACGCTGGACCGTCCCCCGAGTCAGGATTGACCAACTGCTGGATTTGGGTTGGAAATTTTTACTCCCGGTGGCCCTCGTTAATTTGCTGCTAACCGCAGCGTTGAAAATCACTTTCCCAGTCGCCTTTGGCGGTTAAAGGAGGCGAACCCCATGCTCAATTTTCTAAAGCAAGTCGGCGATTACGCCAAAGAGACGGCACAGGCTGCTAAGTACATTGGTCAGGGACTGTCTGTGACCTTTGATCATATGAAGCGTCGTCCAGTCACGGTTCAATACCCCTACGAGAAGCTCATCCCCTCAGAACGCTATCGCGGTCGGATCCACTTTGAGTTTGATAAGTGCATTTCCTGTGAGGTCTGCGTGCGGGTTTGTCCCATAAACTTGCCGGTGGTGGATTGGACCTTTGATAAAGCAACGAAGAAAAAGACGCTAGACCACTACAGTATTGACTTTGGAGTTTGCATTTTTTGCGGCAACTGTGTGGAGTATTGCCCTACAAACTGCCTGTCAATGACCGAGGAATATGAGCTAGCGGCCTATGATCGTCATGATCTCAACTATGACAGCGTCGCCCTGGGTCGCTTACCCTATAAAGTGACTCAAGATCCCATGGTGACGCCTGTACGCGAGTTTGCTTACTTGCCAAAAGGGGTCATGGATCCCCATGATTTGCCCAAAGGGTCACGTCGGGCAGGGAAACTCCCCCAGGAGATTTTAGAAGAGCTAGAGATCGCAAAGCCCAGCCCCGAAAAATCGAAGCCTGATTCGGACGCTTGAGAGTAGCGTTAGGGCTTCGATACCAGGCGGTCGGTATCAAGGCGTTCGGTATTAAGCTTTAGAGACTGCTAACCGCATTCTTTGTTTTAGTTAAGGACTCATCTAAGGAACCATCGTGAATTTAGCAGAAGGCGTACAGCTCGTTTCTTTAGGTATCTTAGGATTGATTATGCTGGCCGCATCTCTGGGTGTGGTGCTGCTGTCTAATATTGTTTATTCAGCCTTTCTGCTGGCTCTGGTCTTTGCCAGCATTTCAGGCATATACGTTTTGCTGAATGCTGGATTTGTTGCAGCTGCCCAGATTTTAGTCTACGTCGGCGCTGTCAACGTCCTGATTTTGTTCGGGATTATGCTGGTCAATAAGAAAGAAGACTTTAGACCCCTCTCCAGAGCCTGGCTGACAAAAGCATCGACAGCGGCTGTCTGTGTCGGTCTGTTCGCCTTATTGACAAGCATGGTGCTATCAACGGGCTGGTCAATTTCGACAGCGGTGCCCGCAGGCGAGGAAGCCATTGAGCTGATCGGCCAACACTTCTTTAGCGACTTTTTGCTGCCCTTTGAGTTGGCCTCGGTGTTGCTGCTCGTCGCCCTGGTAGGGGCTATTATTTTGGCCCGTCGCGAGTACATCCCAGATGTGGAGCCTGCGGGTGAGCCTAAGGTGCTGACGCTGCCTGAGCGCCCCCGTGAGCTGGTGGCAGCGGGGATGTCTGAGTCAACAGATGGTGAATAAAGAACAGCAAGAAAGACACAGCAAGAAAGACTATGCAACTTGAGTATTTTTTGATCCTGGCAGCGGCCTTATTTTGTATCGGTATTTTTGGTTTGGTTACCAGCCGGAACGTGATCCGGGTGCTGATGTCGATTGAGCTAATGCTCAATGCAGTCAATCTGAACTTGATGGCATTTTCTAACTACTTAGACCCCAAAGATGTTAAAGGTCAAGTCTTTGCGGTGTTTGTGATTTCTATTGCGGCAGCCGAGGCGGCGGTGGGGCTGGCGATTGTGCTATCAATCTACCGTAATCGCGACACGGTGGATATGGAGCAATTTAACTTGCTGAAATGGTAGGGGGGTATTTAAGGGTCTCCTAAGCTTCGTTGGGATTGCAATCCCTTAGGATGAAGGGAAACTCAACCTGAGCAGCGCTGTGCAACTTAAGCAGGTCATTATTGTCCACAAGGCCCGAAACAACTTCAGCAAAACTTGGGCTGAGAAATGTGCCCGACAGTTAGAAAAACGAGGTTGCAAGGTGCTGGTTGGACCCAGTGGCCCAAAGGATAACCCTTACCCGGTCTTTTTAGCCTCTGTGACCCAGCCAATCGATTTGGCCGTTGCTTTGGGGGGCGACGGCACAGCTCTGGCCGCTGCCCGACATCTAGCGCCAGAAAACGTGCCGATCTTAGCGGTTAACATCGGCGGTAATTTGGGCTTTTTGACCGAGTCGGCTGAGGTGGTCGATGATTTTGAAGCGGTTTGGGACCGACTGCTGTCAGATCGATACGCCGTTCAGCAGCGGATGATGTTGCAGTCCTGCATCCACGAGGGCAACTATGGCAATTTTGAGCCCATGAGCGACACCTATCTGGCGCTTAATGAGATGTGTGTCAAACCTGCCTCCCCCGATCGCATGATCACCTCCATTTTGGAAATGGAAATTGATGGGCAGGTGGTGGATCAGTATCAGGGCGATGGCCTACTGATCAGCACTCCGACCGGTACCACCAGCTATACTGTCGCTGCCAATGGCCCGATTGTACATGCTGGGATGGATGCGCTGGTGGTCACCCCGATTTGCCCGATGAGTTTGTCGAGTCGGCCTGTGGTGATCCCACCGGGGTGCGTAGTCAGCGTGTGGCCGCTGGCAGACCCTGATATGAATACAAAACTATGGATGGATGGGGTAATGGCCACGGCCATCTGGCCCGGTCAACGGGTGGATATTCGCAGGGCGAATAAAATGGCTAAATTTATTGTGCTCAATCCGGAGCAATCTTACTATCGAACCCTGCGCAATAAGCTGCAATGGGCCGGGGCGAGGATTAACTATACGAACAATCATCGAAATTAGTTAAGTTTTGAATTTTCACTCCCCGAACGCTGAATCTCCTTCGCTTCAGCAGATAGGGCTGGCGGCAGAGCGTCCAGATCTAGACTGCTGCAAATTGTTTCTAAATCGCGTACCCGCGCTTCTAGTTGCATCACCGTTTTGATCAGCTGCTGCTCACGCTGGGTGCGGCGACCCGGCTTATCCCAAACCATAATCGTACTGATACTGGCTCCGACAATCACCAACAGTGGCAAAAATAGTCCACTCTCGGTCACCGCCACCAGTGGAATACAAACGCCCAACATGCCTACTGAAATTCCCCAAATAGCTGCTGTCGCTTGGACTCTGGAATCTTTCTGTTGGGTTATATTTTGCATAGATGGGTGTTGCATAGAACAAACGCTCCTTTGCTGAGAGGCGCACTCTTCAACGCTAGCAAGGGATTCAAAATCGGGGTCAATCTGCAACAAAGTGAAATGGGATTGGGTGCGGGTGGGGTAGTGAGTAGTGAGTGGTAGGTAGTGAGTGGTGGATGGTCGCCAATCAACCAAATTAGCCGTCACCGGTGATTTCTGTTTCGAGGTAGGTTAACGATTCGACGACTTTGACGGCTTCTTGGGGGGGCAGGTCGGTGCAGTTGGTTTGCTCGTAGGTCTGCATGGTTTGTTCGGCACCCGTAAGACGATAAAGACCTTGATCACCGCTCATCCAGTCGCTAAACATATCAGGCTCGGGAAACTGCTCACGTAGGGAGGCGTCCTCATACTGACCGTAATACAAGGAATAGCCTGGTCCAAACAGAGGCGAACTAATGGGGAGCTGATTTTCTAAAACAATCCCACCGACACCGCCGCTGGTGTATTCAATCGTAAAGCAGCGATTTTGGGCATCGCGATAGATCAGCCAGTAATAGTCACCGCCCCCTGGCCCAGAGGATTGCCCAGAGGATTTACCTTGACCCGTTTCATAGTCAGCCAGGGTGAAACCTTCAGGCAGATAAGACGGCACTGCAGCGGGAATCTCTAGAGCGGCCAGATCGGCAGTGGCCTCAGGCGGCAGTAATGCAAAAAAGGAACCTGTGGGCGGGGGTGGGGGGCCTCCACCAGATGCCGGTGGAGGCAGCGTTTTGCTGTCCGCTTCTGGGGGTGGGAGGATATCTTCTGGGGCAGGTGGCGCAGCTTGGCAGCTAACCAAAGTGATAGAAAAACCGATATAAAAGCCCAGTAATTGAATGGATTTAGTTGAGAAATACATAGTCTGATTGCATATTGATATTCATAGAGCCAACCCTCTATGGGGCAACCACAAGGGATCGCCCCTACAATTTACCCCAGTCAAACATTCCCTACCCTGTCTCCCTGAGTCTCCCCATCCCGGAGTCTCTTACCTGCCCCATCTCCCCTATCTTCTCAATAGGGTTTGCCATCCTTATGCGTCATCGCCCACCCATCCTCGGTCCACTGGGCCAAGAGATCAACATCTGGATAATCCACCCGATCGCCGGGGGTGCGATCGCCTATTTCTAAATACACCGCTGGCTGCTCAGATCGGTTAATTAAATGATGACCGTTGGCCTCCCCTGCAGGGAACCCGGCCATTATGCCTGGGGTCATAACTTGCTCGCCTTCATCCGTTACGAGGGTTAGCTCACCTTGCACGATATAAATAAACTCATCCTGAAGCCGATGCCAGTGGCGTAGCGCTGACTGGACACCTGGGGCCAGAGTCGTAAGATTGACACCAAAATTCTTGAGCCCAGCAGCTTCCCCCAGTCGCTTGCGGCTGCGACCCGCGACAGCTGCTCTAAAGGGGGCAGGATAGTTTGTGCCTATTCGCTCGGGTAATTCGTCAGGAGAAATAATCATAGATAGGCTTCCGCTGTTTAAAGAGCAAACTTAAACGTTAAATCGGAAGAGCATCACATCCCCTTCTTGAACGGTGTATTCCTTGCCTTCACTGCGGAGCTGTCCTTTTTCTTTGACGGCGTTCATCGACCCTGCTGCGACCAGATCTTTGTAAGCGACGGTTTCAGCGCGGATAAAGCCCCGCTCAAAGTCGGTGTGGATAACGCCAGCGGCCTGGGGGGCGACCATACCTGCATGAATAGTCCAGGCGCGGGTTTCTTTAGGCCCTGTGGTGAAGTAAGTGCGCAGCCCCAGCAGCTCATAGGTAGCGCGAATCAGGGACTTGAGGCCACCTTCTTCGACTCCGAGGGCTTCGAGAAAGTCTTTGCGTTCTTCGTTAGATAGCTCAATCAGTTCGGCCTCAACCTGGGCAGAGATGGTAACCACCTGGGCGTTTTCCTCGGTGGCCAGTTTTTTGACCTGCTCAACCCATGCATTGCCCTCAGCCAGGTCGTCTTCAGTGACATTGGCCCCGTAGATAATCGGCTTGCGGGTGAGGAACCCGAGGGATTTAATCAGTAATTCTTCGTCTTCGCTGAGTGCTACCAGACGGGCAGGTTTGCCCTCGGCCAGGAAAGGTTGAATTTTTTCGAGCACTGCCAGCTCGGCCTGGGCATCTTTATCTTTGCGGGCCTGTTTGCGTACCCGATCCATGCGGCGCTCAATCTGGTCAAGGTCGGCTAAGGCCAGCTCCAGGTTAATCACATCAATGTCACGCAGCGGATCAATGGACCCTGACACGTGGATAATGTCGTCATTTTCAAAGCAGCGCACCACGTGGACAATCGCATCGACTTCGCGGATATTTGCCAAAAATTGGTTACCTAACCCTTCGCCTTTGCTGGCCCCCTGCACTAGCCCGGCAATATCGACAAACTCAACCCGCGCCGGAATAATCTCCGCCGAGTCAGAAATATCAGCTAACACCTGTAGCCGCTCATCGGGTACCGCCACAACGCCCACGTTGGGCTCAATGGTACAGAACGGGAAATTGGCCGCATGGGCTTTGGCGTTTTCGACAAGCGCATTAAACAGGGTTGATTTGCCGACGTTGGGAAGCCCAACAATTCCAGCTCTGAGCATGGTCTTTACATTAAGAAATGTCCATAACCCAGCATAGGCCAAGACCGATGACTTGCGTCGAGAGATGAGAGTGATATGCTTTGGCTACTGTTTAGAACGTTTATGGGCCATGGGGTTTTTAAACATTAGGTTTGGGAGTCGGTTGGGTAGCTTTACAGCAGTTGCGATCGCACTGAGCTTAACCGCCAGCGGCTGTCGACCAGGAAATAACTCAGCGGAAAGTGAGCTCAATAGCGCTATCACTCTCGAAAACCTCGAAAATAACCAAACCCTGGTCAGAAATGAGCCCAAGGGTATCCAATTAATCACCCCCAACAGTTGGGAGCAGGTGGATAACCTGCGCCCGGACGCTGATATTTATATCGCCAACGAGCCTGAAAATACATATGTGATGGTGCTGGTTGACAGTCTCAGCGCTACCGTCCAGCAGTTTACCCTCTCGGACAACGCCTCCCAGTATCGTCGCGTCCTGGTTGACCAACTCGATACTTATAACGGCCAAACCGCCACCTCCATTACTTCAGTCAACGGTCAACCCGCTGAGCAATACGAAATTCGCGGTGAAATTGACGGCACCGCCATTGTCTACGTGCACACCACTATTCGCGGCGAAGAAAATTACTATCAGGTGGTCGGCTGGACCCGTGACGATCAATACGATGCCCGGCGGCAGGAGTTGCAGCAGGTGATTACCAGTTTTCGAGGGGTTTAGGGGAAAGGAGTAGTGGGTAATGGGTGGAGGGTAGTGGCGTTGCAGGCAATGCCTGTACGAGATGGCGATGGGGGAAGGGGGTTAGTAAAAGTGGGATAATTATAGGGTGGGTTCAACCTAACTGGCGTCTTAACGGCCTAGGGATACCCTTAAACAACCCACCAAAACCAACGGAAAGGCCAAACTGGACTATATGAGTTTTTGGAATTACAGTTTTTGGAATCACAGTTTAATTAAACGGCTGCGTCGCTGGACCGGGATGCTCTTGATACTGGTCGCGATCGCACTCACCTGGCTACCGCAGGCTGCGATCGCAGGGCTCAACGACGATAACTACGACGGCAATATCTTTGCCCTCTACGCTGGTAACGGTGCAATTGTGCCCCCTCGGGTAAATTTGGCCCAGTCATTGCAAAGCCAGCGGGCGATTGTCCTCTTTTTCTACGTGGATGACAACAGCGACAGCAAGCGCTACTCATCCGTGATTTCACAGCTCCAGGCTCCCTATGGGCGGGCGGCCAATTTTGTGCCCATCATGGCCGACTCGATTCCGGTTAAAGATGCATACGAACCGTCTGAGCCTGGGTATTACTTTAAAGGCTCGGTGCCGCACACCCTGGTACTCGACCAAACCGGCAAGGTGAGATTTGATAAAATCGGTGCGGTTAGCTATGAAGCTGTGGACGATGTGCTGCGGGAAGTCTTTGATCTGCTGCCTCGAACTGAATCAATAGAACTGCGCCGTCGCTCCTTTAACGAGGTAAATACGGAACTGGTGCCCGAATAAGGAGCCGAAAGTTAGTGCACTCTTCAATCCGAAAGCCGATCCTCAATCCCCTTCCGGGAGGGGGGACGGGGCGGGTCTTGCTCGCCAGTGCTAATGGCTAACCCAACTCGCCTTGCAGACACCCCTCCCGAGGAGGGGATCTATTCATGAAGTGGCCGAGACGATTTAGAAAATGGCTGGCCAGCCCCAGAAGTTTGACCGTGCTGGGGCTGTTGCTAATCGTTCAAATTATCAGCCTGACCTGGCTGATCAGTGCCAGCGGGCCGGTTACCCTCAGCGTGGTCGTCCCCGCGGAGGAAGCGGTCGGTTGGAGCGAGCTCGTCGATAATTTTGAGCACGAGTATCCCAATATCCTGATTGATTTAGTCCAGGGGCCTTACACCACAGAAGAGGTCAATGTGATTTACTCGTCTGCGTTTCAGCGAGACACCCCCTACGATCTTGTCTATATGGATGTGATCTGGCTGTCGTCGTTTGCCAGCCGAGGTTGGCTACGAGATTTATCTGATTTTCTCTCAGCAGAGGAGCGTGCTGCCTTTCTCACCAGTGAAATCGAGGCGGGTACTTTTGAAGATCGCCTCTATCGTATTCCCTTTCGCGCTGATGTTGGGACGTTTTACTATCGTCAGGCGGTACTCGATCAGGCAGGCATTGCTGTGCCTAAAACGTTGAGCGAGTTGGAGCAGGCCGTCAACGCCTTGGGTAGCGGGCTTGATGATTCGCGTAACCGAACGACATCACATGGCTATCTATGGCAGGGCGAACAGTATGAAGGCTTGGTTGCTTTCTTTGTTGAGCTGTTGGATGGGTATGGGGGCTATTGGCTAAACCCTGACACGTTGGAGGTGGGCCTGGATGAAGCGGGCGCGATCGCAGCTGCTCAATTCTTACAGACGTTGCTGACTGAAAATGTCTCGCCAACAGCCGTAAGAGACTACACCGAGATTGAATCTCTCGCCGGGTTTGAGGCTGGGCTAGGCACTTTCATGCGGCACTGGGGCTATGTGGGTAAGCCGCTGTTGCAAACTGATCAAACCATCGGACTCACCTCCCTACCCAATGGCCCAAAAGGTAAAACCCGAGCCTGTCGAGGCGGCTGGGGCTTTGCGATCGCAGCCAATACCCCCCATCTGGCGGCCGCCCAAACCGCTATTCGCTACTTCACCAGTGCAGCCATCCAACGACAATTTGCGATGACAACAGGCTACCTCCCCAGCCGTCGCGATCTGTTCACAGCGCCTGCTCTGGTTGAACAATATCCTTACTTTCCAGACCTGCTGAGCTGGTTAGAAAACCCAGCGCTATCAAAGTTTCGACCACAGATTGCCCAGTACGACAGCGCCTCTCAAATCTTGCAGCGGGCCCTGGGCAAAATTGTGAACCAATCGCAAGAGCCCGTCGCAGCGATGCAGCAGGCCGCCCAAGAAACCCGAGATTTACTCAGCACCGAGATTGATTGAGATAGTTGAGGAGAAGCGTCTCTCGACATCTCAATCAAGATGATAAGGATTTCAAAAATGTACTTAGATACGTGATCTGGCAAAATCCAGTTAAACTTGAATACCATAGAAGGCGGGTTTCATCCCTGTTTTATCCCTTTCTTGATCCACTATTAAGGGGACTCACCCGTATCTCGGCCTGGGATATATTCAGAGGCACCTGCTTATGACACCCTTAAATAGCGTCGCGGAAAAATTGCTCTGGCGTAGCTTGGCCATCGGCGGTGATGGTGGCAAAGCCTTCTCAGACTTTAACTGGCCTCCCCAAGAGCAGGATCGAGCTCTGGCCCAAAAGGCAACTCCAGTTGAGGTGCGTATCAGGGTGGGGCGATATGTCGATCAAGTTCAAATGATCTGGGCTAGTGGCGAGTTGCCTGCCCACGGTGGAGAGGGTTCAGATTTAGAGTCGTTGGTTCTAAACTCGGGTGAATACATTACTAACGTCAGACTCACCGCCCCCAGTGGTAGCTATGTCGGGTCCGTAGAGCTAATCACGAGCCAGGGCCGTAGCGTCCTCTTTGGGAAGCAAACCGGGGAGGTTACTGACCTCAAGGTACCGCCTAACCACCAAGTGATTGGCTTCCATGGCAACAGCGGACGCTGGATAGACAGGCTTGGCATCATTGCGGTGTCTGTATCAGGCAGCTCCCCAGGGGGTCGCCCCACTCAACCTGAGGAACCCGATGATCTCTTGCTGGGGGCGATACCACGGGTCGGCATTGAGCTGATTAAAGAGTTTGAAGGCTACGCCCAGGCATTACCCGATGGTCGAGCTAAGGCATATGCAGACCCCCTGCGAGGTTGGGAAGTGCCCACCATTGGCTACGGCACCACGCGCTATCCGAACGGGGTCAAAGTTAGGCAAGGCGATGTGATCACCAAGCGGCAGGCAGAGGACTATCTGATCCACCACGTGGAAAAGACCTGTCGCGGCCCCCTGGAGAAAATCCCCACCTGGGGGCGCATGAATGTGAACCAGCGGGGTGCGATGTACAGCTTTGCCTACAATCTGGGCTCAGGGTTTTACCGAGGCAATAACTTTGAGTCAATTACTCGGGTGTGTGACTCACCCGACCGTTGGAAAGACCATCGCTGGATAGCCGCACAGTTTGTCAAATACAGAAACCCAGGCACCTCTGTAGAAGAGGGTCTACGCCGCCGCCGTCTGGCAGAGGCGGATCTGTTTTGTCGCCCGGTCAGCTCATCAACGCCAAACTGGAAAGATGATCATGATGAAGCAGGCGAGTCCGGCGATCGCAAACCAGAAGAATGGCTAGGGCGTTGGGGGGGTGGCAACCAGCCGGTGGGAGCCAGACTCACTAAAGAGATGCCCTTTGAGACATTGATTACGCCCCATATTCGATACGGGGAAATCGCCCTATATCAGGAAGAACGGCGCTTTGATCACAATTATCAATGTAAAACGGCCTACGAACTGTGTCAGTTCTTAGAAAAATGTCGGGCTCACTTTGGGGGCAAGCCACTTATCATCACCTCCGGCTATCGTCCCCCAACGGTGAATGCCAGGGTTAAGGGCGCTCGCAATTCGGAACATCTTTATAATTCTCCTGATAAGGGGGCTGTGGATTTTTATATCAAGGGTGTCAGCGTCTTTGAGGTTGAGGCTTGGTGCGACCAGCACTATCCCTACAGCCTTGGTTACGGCGCGCCAAGAGGATTTGTCCACTTAGGCATGCGCCCAGGCCGACCTCGAGTACGTTGGGTTTATTAGAGAATTAACACGCACAATCTATACGACTAAGTCACTGACAAGGCTAAGTCACTAACGGGCCTGAGTGTCTAATCTTGTGAACCCTTCCGTGCATCCTTCAACAGCCCAACTTTATTCAGCATCCCCAACAC
>JBCCRZ010000003.1:0-33462 GCA_039200855.1 Cyanobacteria bacterium P01_D01_bin.44
ATCCCGTTTCAGCCTAAACAGTGCCTTTAACGCCTCCCAATCCCTTTTTTTGCTTAATACTCTATCTCCCCATGTAGGGGCGTTGAATGCAACGCCCCTGCCCCATAACAGGCCGATCCCTAACCCGAGCATCAAATACTGACTCAAAGCCGTCGCCAGCCCTGCCCCATAGCTCGCCCAGCCCAGCTGACGGATAAACCCATAGTCTAAAACCACATTTGCCCCGTTCCCGACCACAGACAGTGCAATCACCTGCGACCCCTGGCTCTGGCCCAAAAACCAGCCCAGCAGCACATAATTTAAAAGCACCGCTGGAGCCCCCCAGATGCGAGCATTGTAAAACTCACGCCCCGAGGCCAGCACATCTGCATCTGCTTGCAACAACGCAAAGCCCAGCTCCCGCAGCGGTCCCTGCAGCAAAATCAGGATCAGCCCAAATCCCAGGGCCAATAACCCCCCTCGCAGACCAATCAGCCACACCTCCGTCTGATCTTGACGCCCGACTGCCTGGGCCGTCAGACCCGTTGTGCCCATGCGCAAAAAGCCAAAGCTCCAGTAGATAAAGTTGAAGATGACCGTCGCCAGGGCCACCCCAGCTAAGTGGCGAATGTCGGCCAGGTGCCCTAAAAAGGCCGTATCTACAATCCCCGCCAGGGGCACCATCAGATTTGACAGGATATTTGCGATCGCAAGTCGCCCATAGGAAGGCAGCCAATTTTGAGACGACTGAGGCTGAATTCGTTCGGACATCCCCACTTCTCCCAGAAAAATTCACCCATTCCGTATAAATTACAGATAAATTTGGGCAACCTATTACCTATTCTTGCTTGAGGGTATCAATAGCGCGTTGTTAGCTAGCCGCTCTTAGTGTGTTTTGCTCTGGTCTATCGCCAGGCAACCCCTCGACGAGATGTTTTGAGGAGTGACGCAGGTGATAAGATATCGGCGCGTCTGCATATTCGTTGTTTAAGACATCAGACACAAAGGGATTGTCATGAAAAACTTCCGTAAGACCTTAACCATCCTGGGCATGACCGCCACCCTCGGTGGTTTGTGCTTGTCAGCCCATGCCCAAACTGAGGAGTCCGGCGTGATCTTCCTGGAGTCCGCCCAAGCCACCGAAGCAGACGTAGACGCCCCTGAGATCATTCTTGACGAAGAAATCATTGAGGGGGAAGACGCCGAACCCACTGCCACCCCCAGTGCCGTTGAGTTTTACAATGAGGCCGTTGATCTCTTTAACGACGAGGACTATGAGGGGGCGATCGCAAACTTTACCTCAGCTGTCAACGTTGACCCTGGCTACGAAGAAGCCTATCTATTTAGAGGATATGCCTACGAGCAAGTCGGTGACCCCGAAGCCGCCCTGGTCAGCTATACCCAATCGATTGAAGCGAACCCCAACTATGCATTAGGCTACCTGGCTCGGGGGGTCTTGTACTATGACCTTGAGGAGGTACCCAGAGCCCTGGCCGACTTTGATGACGCCCTGCTGATCGACCCCACTCTAGTTGAAGCCCATGTCTATCGTGGCATCATCGAAAACGACTATGGCAATACCGAAGTTGCCCTCGAAGAATTTAACGAAGCAGTTCGAGTAGGCCCGGAGTATGCCCCTGCCTATCTCCATCGAGGCCTCACGCTGAGCGAGCTAGGCAATACAGAAGCCGCCATCAATGACTTTACCGCCGCCACCGAGCGCCAAGACAACTATGCCGAAGCCTATCTAGGGCGCGGTGAGGCTTACTATGCGCTAGGTGCCTATCAGCCTGCCCTGAGCGATCTCAATACCGCCGTCCGCCTCGATAGCGAAGATATTGAAGGCTATTACAACCGCAGCTTTGTGCTGACAGCCCTCGGTCGCCAAAATGCTGCTGTCGCCGATCTGGGTCGGGTGATTGAGCTAGACCCAACCTACATTGATGCCTATCTGGCTCGCGGTAAGATTTATGCCGACGCTGGTAACTATGACGCCGCCATCGTTGATTTTGATAATGCCCTAAAGCTTGACCCTCAGTCTTCTGAAGCCTATCGTCGTCGGGCGACGGCGCGCCTCTCCGCCGAGGATGAGTTGGGAGCCCTGGCTGACTATACCGCCGCTATAAACATCGACCCCAGCGACTTCAAGGCTTATAAGGGACGGGGTGACGCCAACGCAATTGCTGGCGATCTGCAAGGAGCCATTACTGACTACACAACCGCTATCGAGATCAATGGTCTCTACATGGAGGCGTATGCAGCCCGTGGGCGTACCCGCTATGAGGCAGGCAATCCGGGCGGAGCTTATGAAGACCTGTCCCGCGTCATTGCCGATGATTCGCTAAATCCTGATTTGTTTTACTACCGTGGCCTAACCCGGATCAGACTCGGCGATATCGTCGGTGCCCGCAGCGATTTGCAAAAAGCTGGCGAACTTTACCTCGATACAGACGAACCCGAAGGCTACCGTGTGGTGATTGAAATCCTGAGTCGGCTGTAGATTGCTGCCTCTAGACCTTGTCTGATGCTTTACAGGGGCGCGGCTATGCTGCGCTCTTTTGCAATCTGGGCGAAGATAGGAGAGACATCCCTATTATCCCTGCAAAGACCTTGTTGTTTTGGCGAAAAATCATCTGCTCTGTAGTGGTCTGCACCGTAGGTTTCTTGGCGACCCTATCACCTGCGTTGGCCCTTGAGGGAAAGGCTTTGACAATTGCAACCCCTCTGTCACTGGCTTCGCTGCACACGTACCACGAACAGCCTGGGCAAACGACATTTAGATCTCGGCTGAGTTTACGCGATCGCAACGACCGCGCCTGGCAAACTATTCTCTTCAAACGCTATCAGGGTGAGACCCTCGAAGGCATCTATCTACGCCTAGTCGGTTTCCCAGGCTTAGCGGAGCTAGACCCCCAAGCCGTGATCACAGTGGTGACTGGCACCAATATCCAGTGGCTGGCCCCGCCTCAACTCGATCTACAAACCAAACAGTTACCCAGCAACGTAAACCAATACAACTTTCAATCAATCATCACAGAGCTCACCAGCGATATTCCGCTAGAAATCAAAGTCACACTGCAAGGCGAACGCAAAGCCACCATCGTCGTCCCCCCCTTTGTCGTACATGAGTGGAGAGAATTAGCCTTTCTTGCTAGCTAGGGCTGGCAGCGCTCGCACAGACCATGCACCGTAATCTCATACTCATCTACGGTTAGACCAGAACGCAGATTTTGAAAATTTACGCCCTGAAACTGCTCCCAGGCAATGTCCTCAATAGCACCGCAGGCTTTGCACCGAAAATGATGATGTGCCTCTACATTGGCATCGTATCGGCACACCCCCTCTTCTAATAACACTTCGCGCACCAGCCCCACATCCTGAAGCGCCTGCAGCGAACTATAGACCGTCGCTTGAGAAGACGTAGGGGCATCCTGGTTGAGATCGTGTAAAATCTGCTCTGCCGTTGGGTGATCTGTGCGCGCCAGCAAGTTTGCATAGACTGCAAAACGCTGGGGTGTCACCCGCAGACGCTTAGATTTTAATGTCTTCACAATCTCGTGTGTTGCTTGCTGCATGCTCATTTTTAAACCCGCGTTGAAAACTGCTCCAAACTCCCTACTGAAGCAAGGTGAATACTATTTCTTAGCGACTATTGACTAGTTCCTTAAGGATAACATTCCTATTTGAGAATCGCACTTATCTTAGAAAGTCACCAATTCATGAACAATTATACCTATTGATTCAATCTTAAGTTAGAATAATTCTGACTTAAGCAATCATGCTCAAGTAACGCAGTTGACTGAGCTGTTTTTTCCAGCCAGTCGTTTTAACCCATAAACAAAGGAGAGAGGTAAGTATGGCTGCTATCGAACGTGTGCCTGACGTCGTATTTAAGACCCGTGTCCGCGATGAGTCCGTGCCCGGCCCCAATCCCTATCGCTGGGAAGACAAAACCACCGAAGATATCTTTGCTGGCAAGAAGGTTGTTGTATTTTCACTGCCAGGTGCTTTCACGCCTACCTGTTCTTCTAACCACCTGCCTCGGTATGAAGAGTTATACGATGAGTTCAAAGCCCAGGGCGTTGACACCATCGTTTGCGTCTCCGTCAACGATGCCTTTGTAATGTTCCAGTGGGGCCAAAAGATCGGTGCAAAGAATGTCTTCTTGCTGCCCGACGGTAACGGCGAATTTACTCGCAAAATGGGCATGCTGGTGGATAAGTCTAACCTTGGCTTCGGGATGCGCTCCTGGCGCTACTCCATGTTGGTAAACGACAGCAAGATTGAAAAAATCTTTGTGGAGCCTGATTTTGGTGACAACTGCCCCATCGACCCGTTCGAGGTCTCTGATGCAGACACCATGCTGGCTTATTTGAAAGGGGCTGAGTCTGCTGGGGTTTCCGAGCCTCGTCTAGCTTTTGTTGGCTAGTCATAAGCTGTAAAACCGACGTCTGATTTAATCCAGAAAATCTGGGCTGGGTAGACGTTGAGAGGTGAGAAAGGTATTTGGTGTTAGGTCATAGGTTCTGGGGTTGGCTGGCATCGATCGCGTTGCTATCCAAGCCCCGACATCTAGCGCCTAGCACCTGATGCCTCTCACTCAACAAAACAATCCTGATTCCTAACGCCTGACTTCTCACTCAGAAATATTGAGGGGGTAAACCATGAAACTTTCTAGCAAAAATCTTGACGCTCGCCTGGACACCCTCTACGACGCGATTGTGGTGGGTGGTGGTATGGGGGGGCTTTCTGCGGCTATTTATCTGGCCCGCTACGGCCTCAAATGTCTGATTATCGAAAAAGGCCGCGGTCGTTCCCTATGGATGCAAGACCTGCGCAACTATCTAGGCTTTGATCCCAGTACGCCGGGGCGCGACATCTTAGCCCATGGCACAAAACAGGTCCTGGAGTGGGGAGGAGACTACCTGCGGGGTTACGTCGAAAAGGTGACCGACGAAGGAGACACCTTTGCGGTGCGCGTAAAAGTCGGCAGAGAGAACAGCACCTACCCGGTATTTCGCAGTAAATATCTGATTGCGGCCTCCGGCGTCATAGACGTGCTGCCAAAATTAGAGAATATGCAAAACGTCTACGATTATGCGGGCTACACGCTGCACGTTTGCATGATCTGTGACGGCTTTGACATGTGGGACCAAAAAGGTGTTTTGATTGCCGGGTCTGAGGGGCAAATCAACGCCGCATTTGTGCTGAACTGGTTTACACCCTATATTTCTGTACTCACCAATGGGCTCTACGAGGTCAGCGACGCGATGAAGCAAAAGCTGGCGGACCACGGCTATCCTCTTTATGAAGCCCCCATCGCCGAGTTTTTAGGTGAAAACCATCAGCTCAGCGGGGTCAAGCTCTCCGATGGCACTGTGGTTGAGGCAACCACTGGGTTAATCAGCATGGGGTCGATTTACCATAACCATTATCTCCAAGGTATAGACGGACTGACCTGGGATGGCCAAAATCTGATTACCAACGACATGGCTCAAACGACCCACGATCGCATTTTTGCCCTGGGAGACCTAAAGAAAGGGCTAAATCAGGTCACCATTGCAGTGGCAGATGGTACGCTAGCAGCGACCCAAATCTGGCGAAATATTCGTCGAGCGAGTCCGCCTCGCAAGTGGGAAGAAAATCTGACCCAAACCCCCGCTCTGTTATAAGCGCATGTCCAAAACCCATCGGCCAGATGCGGGAGCTCCATGTCCGTTTTGTGCGATCGCAGCCGGTCAAGCCCCCGTTAGCAAGGTGTATGAGGACGATGCCGTGATGGCATTAGTGCCTCTACATCCAGTCTATCCGGGGGCTTGCTTAGTCATCCCTAAAGCCCACATCGACCATTTTACAGACATTCCAGATCCCCTGGTTGCCCAAATCATGGTCGTGGCTCAGCAAGTGGGCCGCAAGATTATGGAGGTTTATCAGCCTCTGAGGGTGGGCATGTTAGTCCACGGGTTTAGTGTGGCCCACGCCCATTTGCATGTGGTGCCGCAGCACCATCCGCTCGATATTATGCACAAGCACTACGCCTATTGTGAAGGCGGCGAGGTGCAGTTTGGCCCCAAAGATTTGCCCGAGTTGGACCGCATTGATCTGGATAAAATGGCTGAATCTATAAGACTTTAGCCTGCTTGCTGTCATCATTGGGGCTCAGCCGGTGAGTATGCTGTGTCAGCATGCCGCAATGATGCCTATCTAGAGACCAAATTTCTCAATTTGCGTCTTTAGATAAGCATCTGCTTGAGTGGGGTCAAAGTCGCCAAACTTCAAGGTCTCAGTTCTGCTCGCCTCTTGAGGCACAGTGGCTCCCACTTCTTCGGCTAACTCTCGGGCCAGGTCTGTCATAAAGATTGACTCGCCGATCTCGTCGTAATTTGCTTTTTCACTGGGCAAATAGTCCCAGCGTACCAGCTGGGTAGAAATCCAGCTGGCGAAGCTTTTCCAGGGATACGGGTTAAAGCTAATTCGATCAGGCACGCTTAAGGTGTTGCCCTGACCGTCTTGGAAGTTTCCTGTCATGACTGCTTCAAGGACATCAACGGGCTGATTGAGATACTCTTCCGGCGCGATCGCAGCTGCAATGGTTTTTCGATTGGTGGGATCGTTGGCATAGTTAGCACCATCGATAATGGCCTTGTTGAGGGCTCGGAATGTGTTTGGATTTTCGTCAATCCAATTTTGTGATGCCACAAAAGCACAGCAAGGATGATCAGCCCACAGATCCTTAGTTAGCAGGTGGATAAAACCGATATCTTCTTTAACGACACGCTGGGTAAAGTTGTCGGGCAAGATAAAGGCGTCAATTTGCCCCCTGGCCATTTTTGCGATCGCATCCGGCGGCGGCAAGATTTGCAACGTCACATCATTATCTGGGTCGAGCCCCCCACTAGCTAAGTAATAGCGCAAAATCAAGTTGTGGTTAGAGTAATCAAACGGGATGCCAATAGTCATGCCCCTAAAGTCTGCTGGACCATTCACTTTGCCCAGATGCTGTTTGGCTACGGCAATTCCCTGACCGTTATTATTTTCAATACTTGCCAGCTTAACCGAAAAGGGGGTTGAGCCCAGCCCCAGGGTCATGGCAATGGGCATGGGTGCCAACATATGATAGGCATCGAGTTCACCTGCGATCGCGGCCTCTCTCACCACTGACCAGCTAGCATACTTGAGCAGTTCTACATTCATGCCATGCTTCTCATAAAACCCCAGCGGCTTTGACATAATGATGGGGGTTGCACAGGTAATCGGCAAAAATGCCACCTTCAGGTTAGTCTTCTCTAAGTCCCCTGTTGCTCTTGCAATATCTGCCTCAGTCGTCTCTGTTGCTTGCTGATTAGTCGGTGTACAGTTAGTCAGGGTTGTTAGCGCTGCCCCAATGACAACATTTCTCAAAAATTTACGCCGGGTAAACCCACCGAGGTTTTTCGCATCCGTAAAAAATTCGCCAGCCTGGGGGCCAAAAGCAGCCGCAAAGGCCTGATCGAGACCGCCCGCCAGCTTAATCAACTCCATCACCAGCTTTTCTCGCTTCGGGCTCCCGTGGGAGGCCATCTTGACAAATAGGGCGGTACGCACTTCAGCCTGACTAATTGCGTCCGATATCTGCAGCGACGCATCCCCATAAAATCGCATTTGAACCAAATCATCAATCAAATCTGCCGGATTATTGGGCATTTCTGCCATAAATTTCCAGTGATCTTGTGTAGGGTGAAAATTACCGCAAATTATGCAGCATAACGCCAGATCTTTTGCATTTCCTTGCTGACAAGAAAGCTGTTCCCACTGAGTATTTTGTGACGAGATAAGCATATCTATTGACCGATTTTAGGATGATTGCTGAAGATAAGAAAATAGCTTTTTGTAGCTTCAAATACTTTTTGAGACTGCTCTTTTCACAGCTGTGTCTAAAGTCTCAACACCTTTGGATAACTGTGCCCAAAGCCTATAAGATCATAAGGATGAGCAAAGGTTACTAAAGCTTTATCCATTTTCAAAAAAATAAAAATATACAAATTCCCCGGATTTTTGTTATTTCTAAGTGCTCCAGATAGGGCAAGCAATATGCTCTTATTCACGGGATAATCTGCCAAACAGGAAAAAGTAAACATTAAAATAAATTTCAGGCATACTATTTCTTTGATTTACAGAATCTTTATAAAGTGATCTATTCTCTTTAAAGATCAATCTGTAAGATTAGGGTTATCCTAAAAGCCATTGATCACCGCTTCGTTTTGTTTTGACTTCCTTGCATCTGCTGAGGGCAAAGCATCTACCGTAAATTTTTCTGCAGAGACATTACAGGATTGCTTGAGTAATTTAAATTTACTTTGGTTCTTTTAGAGAATAGCCTCTTTAACTATTGACTAATTTCCATTGACGCTGATATTTATTATTGATGAATATTCAAGGTAGAACTCATTCTTTGGCTGATATTCATTTGTCTTTGCCATTCACCTTAATTCATGTTGGATAAATGGGCATATACGATGGTGCAAGCCTACATTTCCTGATGGCAAAGCAGGATATGGGGCCTGTTTGTCATATGAAATGAAAAATGACACTGAAATGAGCAGCTCTTCCGCAGTAAAAAAACACTCGTCGCCTATTAGGCTTTCACTTAGCAAAGACGGCCTTTCAAGCGTTCAGGCAAAACATTCAAGTAAAGCATTCAAAGCAGCTAAATTCTAGCGACAGAATTACAAGCCACCTCAGAGACATTTCTTTATTCTGGCTATGATTTCGACTTTTTAAGTGTTTTTCGGGATTTTCTGCCAGGAGAACATTTATTTTCAGAGTTGCTATTACTCTAGCTTGGTTAGATTTCAGATCAGTTTTTTATTGTTAAAACATGTTCAATTATGATCGCAAATGTATTTAGCCGTGCAAAAGCACTGAAAATTCAGAATCAGCTACTGCTGCTTTTGGTATTGAGTACCGTCATTCCAGTGGCAGTCGTAGGACTATACGGCACCTTTGCCTTTTCTAAGGCGGGTTCCAACTTCGCTTTAGATGAACTGCAAGAGGAGGCAACGAGCAAAGCCGAAATTATTGACTCCTTCTTAGATAATGCGGCTGAAGATGTCCTATTTCTAAGTAAATCAACCCCAATGCAAGGGTTAATTAGGGCCAGGAATAGTGGTGGCAACGATGAAGAACTCGGTTTGGAGATTACCCAATGGACATCAGAGCTATCGGCTAATATCACCGCGCTAATGAGCGCAAAAACCGAATATCAGAGTTTTCGATACATTGATGAGAATGGGAACGAGATTCTTCGGGTTGATAGAAATAATCAAGATCGCGATCAGATCACCACTATTCCCACTGCAGAGTTGCAAAATATCGCCGAGCGTCCCTACTTTCAGACCGGACTTGAGCTGGCACCCGGTCAAGTTTTGGTTTCAGAAGTAAGTTTACAGCGTAAACAAGGTGAGGTGATCGAGCCCTATCAACCACTCATCCACTACATTATTCCTATCTTTGATGATCGAGATTTTCGACAAGGCATGTTGGTGGGCAGCATCTTTGCTGACCAGTTTTTAAATCTTGTGAATGAGACTGATGAGACTGAAGCATCGCAGCCTGAGAACAAAACGATTAAGATTGTCAACGCCGATGGGTATTACCTTTTGCACACCGCTGAGCCTGATAAGGCTTGGGGATTTGATCTCGGCTTTGAAGAAACGCTACAAAATGACTACTCTGCAGAGGTGATGGAGACACTCTGGTCAGGACAAGAAGCCGACATTGTTGAGTCTGGTCGTCAACTGTTATCGTATGCCAGAGTTGATCCTAGCCCCGATCGACCAGGACGACACTTCTATGTCCTTGAAGCCGTCTCCAAAAATGAAGTCTATGGGGCTGTGACTGTCTTCAAATTTGTAACAGCACTGGTGATTTTGGTGGCACTCGCCGTTGTCTTGCCCTTAGGGACCCTGCGAGGGCGTCAGCTAGTCGGGTTAATCACGCGACTGATTAACAGCATTTCCAGTTCTAGTCAGCAAATTTCTTCGACCGTCACTGAGCAAGAGCAGATTGCCAACCAGCAAGCGGCATCTGTCAATGAAACCACCACTACGATGGAAGAGCTCAAAGCGGCTTCGCTACAATCAGCTGCCCAGGCGACGGACGCGGTGCAAACTGCCAAGCTAACTCTGGAGCAAGCAGAGGTGGGCAGCAACGCTGTGGGAGAAACCCTGGAAGGGATGTTTGATCTAGAGCAGAAGGTGGAAGCCATCGCTGATCAGACGATTCATTTAAGTAGTCGAGCCAGCCAAATTGGAGGGATCTCGGCAATGGTGAGTGAATTTGCAAGTCAAACCCACATGCTGGCGCTCAATTCATCAATGGAAGCAGTCAGAGCGGGTGAATATGGCAAGGGTTTTGCCGTCGTGGCCAACGAAATCCGGAAGCTGTCAGATCGGAGCGAAGAGTCTGCAGCTAAAATCAATGCTCTGGTTGCCGAAATTCAGAAATTGATCAACCAGACTGTCATGATGACTGAAGAAGGGACCAAAACTGTGAAAACCGGTGTGCAGATTGCTAAGCGGACAGAAGAGTCATTTAGTGAGGTAAAACAGGGGATAGACAGCATGGTGATCAATAACCAGCAGGTTGCCCTCACCCAAAAGCAGCAAGTAGATGCCATTCTACAAGTCGTGGATGCGATGATATCCGTTGATCGAGGCTCCCAGGAGTCTGCCATCGGGCTCAGTCAAACCCGCTTAGCCACCCAACAGCTCAGCCAAGAAGCCCTATCCCTCAAAGAAATGGTTTAAACAAAGGCGTTTAGCTAAGAAACGGTTAGTGCCCCTTCCCGCATCAAGATTTCGCTAATCTTCGCCTGCATGATACGAGCTACGCACTAACGGCCCCGATCGCACGTGGGCAAACCCCAAGTCGCGTGCGATCGCACCTAGCTGGTCAAATTCCTCAGGGGTCCAATATTTTTGCACGGGCAGATGGGCCAGGGAGGGGCGCATATATTGGCCGAGGGTGATGCGATCGCACCCCACCTGCCGCAAATCGCGCATGGCTTCGATTAACTCGGCCTCAGTCTCACCGTGGCCCACCATTAAGCCAGACTTAGTGGGTATAGACGGATCGATTTCTTTGACATAGCGCAGCACATCCAAGGATCGGTCATATTTTGCCCCCCGTCGCACAGGCCCCTGCAAGCGCCGCACGGTTTCAATATTGTGATTAAAGCATGCGGGTTTAGCTTTGACGACCGTTTCCACTCGCGATCGCTGAGCATCTTGCCCCCCCCAAAAGTCGGGCGTCAGCACCTCAATTTGCGTTTCAGGGGTAATAGCCCATACTGCTGCCATTGTTTTTACAAACCAACCTGCTCCTTGATCGGGTAGATCATCTCGCGCTACAGACGTCAACACCACATATTTCAACCCGAGCAGCTTTACCGACTCCGCGATCTTTTTGGGTTCCTCTGGGTCAAGGGGCATGGGAGCGTGACCCTTATCCACCTGGCAAAACCCACAGGACCGGGTGCAGGTAGGCCCCATCAGCAAAAAGGTAGCTGTTTTATTGGCATAGCATTCGCCCCGGTTAGGGCAACGTCCTTCTTCGCAGATGGTATGGATCTGCCGCTGCTTGATAATTTTTTGCACCGTTGACAGCTCACTGGCACGACCAATCGGTCGCCGTAGCCAATTAGGAAGCTGGGCAATTTCAGGGCGCAACGGCTTTAGAGGCGGTTTCAAAGGCGGTTGAGGCTGGGCAGGCATAGTGCGAAGTCAAGCTAAAAAATTAGACAAAAGTCGAGCAATTTTCCTAGCTCTAGGATAAACTGCCTTGTTAGGTCAGTATATTTGCCGGAGCAAATTGTTAGGGCAAAGGCCAGGGCAATTGCTCAGCGAAAGGCTTTGGCCAAAGGGAACTCTATCCCGTCGTTATTCCGGCTGGCAAAGCTGGGTATCTTTATTAGGTAGGGTATGTTAGACAAGGCGGTCGACTTAACGACCTCAGTGCCATTGTTAACCGCAGCCTAAAATCGCCATCTAGAGGAGTCAGTTGTGGCAAGTCACAAGATTTTGGTCATCGATGACAGCCGAGTTATTCGGATGAGGGTCAGAGATATGTTGCCCCAGGGCAACTTTGAGGTCGTCGAAGCCACAGACGGTGTCGAAGGCATGGAAGCCATTCGCAATCAACGCCCCAATCTGATCATGCTCGATTTTTTGCTGCCTCGCATGAGCGGTTGGGAGGTCTTCCAAGAAATCCAGTCTCACCCTGAGCTGCAAAAGATTCCTTTGGTTTTGATGTCAGGTCGGCGCGAAGAAGTCGCTGAGAAAATCCCAGAGCCCTTTGAGTATTTTGAGTTTATTCAAAAACCCTTTGAGCAAAAAGAGCTGATTGAAGCAATTAAAGCCTCAATGGTCAAAGCACGCAAAGTTCGGCCCACGGCTGTCGCATCAACGGCAGCCGTACCAGCAGCGGTCGGTGGAGACAACGCTTCGGCAGCTGAAATCGCCGCCCTCAAGCAGCAGGTAGCCGTCCTACAAAAAGAAGTTGCTGGCCTCAAGTCTCAATCTGCCAAGATTTTGGCCTTTATCAAGCAAAAGCTGCGGTAGTCTAGAAGCCTGGTTTCTTGCTGTCGTTCAATCGACATATCAAAGCCTTAACCCAGAAACCGGGTTTCTCACCCGCTCAATCTAAGTCTCTGCGTCCCTCTAAGGCCCTTGCCAGGGTGACTTCGTCTGCGTATTCTAAATCGCCCCCCATCGGTAGGCCAAAGGCAATCCGGGTGACTCGCGTAAAGGGTTTGAGCAACTGCCCCACATAGAGCGTCGTGGTATCGCCCTCAATGCTTGGGCTAATGGCTAGAATGACCTCTTGAATATCTTCTTTATTGACTCGGTGTACCAACTGACCGATATTCAGCTGCTCTGGGCCAATCCCATCCATAGGTGAAATCAGGCCTCCCAGGACGTGGTAACGGCCTTTGTATTCCCTGGTTTTCTCAAGGGCAATGACATCACGGGAATCAGCCACCACACACAGCGTTTGATGATCGCGGCTGGTCGAGCGGCAAATGTCACACACAGGGTCAGCGGAGAGGTGAAAGCAGATAGAACATTGCCCCACTTGCTGTTTGGCGTCCATAAGTGCCTGGGCCAGGGCGCGTACCTCTGTCTCAGGGCGCTTTAGAACATGCAATGCCAGGCGCTGAGCTGTCTTAGGCCCCACCCCCGGTAGCCGCTGAAATTCTTCGATGAGTTTGGCTAAAGGTCGTGTGTAAATCGGAATCCTCCCTATGGGGCTGCTTTATTTCTCAGTAGACGGGTCGATTTCTTCACTTTTGCCCCGGACGGGGGGCAGCTTTTCGACCAGCCCCATCTCAAAGGCCGTATCAGGCAGCTCACCCACCAGATATTTGCCAGGTTCAAATAGGCGGGCAGGGGTAAAGCAAACCTGCCGAAGTTCTACAATTTCGGTTTCGGCAAACATGGCTCGAGAAAGCCGACGTTCTAACGGCATGGTTTAACCCTCCTCTATTCGTCGATCTGCCATAGCTCACGGGTGTAGCCTTCGTCTAAGATACGCTTAGGCCGCACAATGACAATAACGCGCCCCAGTAAAGCCTGACCAGGCACTTCATCAAACCACCTTAACGCTAACTGACCCTCGGCATCGTAGGCAAAGTAGCTGCTATCATCCCAGCTCCGCTGTGAGCGATCAATAATCACCATGACTTGTTCGTTTTGCGCATCCTGAGACACATTTGGCAGCTCAGTAGACTGCATTATGAGTGCTACGGGGTCTTCTGCTCGCAAAATGACTTGCCAGCCAGGTATCGGAGCCCAAGCCCCTTGCCCCGAAAATTTAACGATGCCAAACGGTTCTTCGGGCAGCATCACAGGCACTGCCTTAAAAGCTTCGATGGATAGGGGCCATACACCCACCACCGGCACCAGGCAGGGTAGATCAGATTCGGTCTCCAGGCGAAAAACGGGCAGTCGTGGGGCAGGCTTCTTTTTTATCACGGTAAAGTCGGTGAGCAGCTTTTCGATCTGCTGGCGACCACCATCGCTTTGCACAAACCGTAACCCTTGGGCAATCAGGCGAGAGCGTGCCTGCAAGTCGTCCTGCTGACGGGCCAGGGTCCAATAGTGATAGGCTACCGCGTCTCCGGGATGGTTGCTAAAGCCGGTGGGGGGATGGCTTCGATAAGAGTATTCTTTGAGGGGTTTGACAACCTCCTTAACCTGATCGGAGTCAAGCCCATATTGATGGATAAACTCGGCGGCAGTAGCCCGATCAGCCTGGGGCAAAATCCTCAACTCATAGAGAGAGTCACTGCCGCGCTGCTCAAAGTGCGATCGCACTGCCTCACTCACCCCCACAGCCAGCATTGACCGATAAACCTGGGCTGCCACCATAAGCTGATTTTGGTGAATCGGCTCAAAGCCCGTTTCCTCAAAAATTTGCTGCGGTGAGAGCCCGGCTTTTTGTAACGTTTGACAGGCCTCTCCCCACTCTGGCCAGGTTCCCTGTTTACGCCTGAGCTGTAATAAAAGTGAGTCTTTATCAATATTTTCAGGTGCCCCGGAGGAAGGAAAAGTCGGCATATTACGCACCTTTTTTTGAAATTTTCTAGACTGATTTATCTTGACTGTATCGCGATTCTGAAACCGCTGGACAAAGAATAGGCTTGACGGTGGCTTCCTGGTCGAGGGATGATAATATTCGATTACTCGGGGCTATAGCTCAGCTGGTAGAGCACCTCAATGGCATTGAGGGGGTCAGCGGTTCGAGTCCGCTTAGCTCCATAGCAAATATTACAAGTCCATTTGCTGGCAATGAGTCCTTTTCCGTGCAATGACTCACTATCTGCGCTCATGGGCGATTAACTTAAAGCGATCAGTTATCCCTTAGCCAGTAGCCAGAGTCCTACTAACTTCTGGCTACTGCATACTGCATTCCTTACCGACCGGATTTGCTCGGCTTAAATCACACACCCGATCATGCATCAGCTATTTATCATAAAGCTTTAGGTTATCGCAAGGTTTCCATAAAAGATTCAATCTCTCCGTGAATCTTACAGACTGTGTGGGCAACTTAGTGGATAAGCAGGGTGTTCTGATTTCAGTGCAATCCCTAATTGTGTGGGCTTTGTGAGGAATTTATTTAGCACATTTAAGTTGACCTGATCAGCAACCTTACCTAAGAAAACTTACCTATACGCTTTAGCTCTACCCCCAGCTATTAAGCCTAATTTCTCGCGTTGGGTAAGCCCTTGACATCTGCCAAGGGCATCTCAAGGCCAGTCATCAAGCCCGTTCTCAATGCCTCTATTTTTCTGCTCTGTCGCAAATACTTGCAATCAACTGGGTAGTAGCTAATTCCAAGACCACACCTATGAAAACAATTCTCTATCGGCTATCAGGGAAGCACACCACCCAAGATGGCTTTACACTCATCGAGCTTCTGGTCGTCATTATTGTCCTCGGAATCCTCAGCGCAATTGCCTTACCTTCTTTTTTATCGCAGGCTAGTAAAGCAAAACAGTCTGAGGGACGCACTTATGTTGGCTCTATGAATCGGGCGCAACAGGCTTACTACTTAGAAAACAGCCGCTTTGCCAATGATATGGACCTGTTGGGAACTGGTCTTCAGACTCAAACGGCTAATTACGATTATTCTATTGTGAGTGATTCACCCAATCTAGCCTATGTGCTTAATGCTGCAAAACCCAGGCTTGAAACCATCAAGGGATACTATGGTCCGACCAAGATTGGTCCTAATTCGTCTTCTGCGATCGCGACATTGACCACCCTTTGCGAGGCAAAGGCAGTGGGTACTGCTCCTTTTACGGCAGCTCCCACTTATAACAACTTTGGACTGGGTGCTGGGGTCAACAGTGTACCGAAATGCGCTAACGACTTTAAGGGGCTCAACTAGCAGACCGTGCCGTGACTAGGCAAGTTTAATTAGTAAACTTTTCAAAATACCCGCTAGCCAACATCACTGCTAGCGGGCATTTTATGCCATGTCGTCCTCGTCCTCTACTGGAGGTAGTAGCAAGTCGCTGTTAGCCATCGGACTTAGAAGCTGGTCGCCCTGGGCTCTGGCAAAATAGGTAACCGGGTCTAAGGAGATAGCGCGTCGCAGGTGCTCAATGGCCCAATCAGGTTGTCCCAAAATGGCATAGCATCGGGCCTGATTGTAAAAGGCAAAGGGCAAATCGGGTTCAATGCCCAGGGCTTTATCGTACGCTTCGATGGCCCCCTCGTACTCATCGAGATGCTGCAGTGCCCAGGCCAGTGCCATCCAACCCTGGGCATTGTAGGCTTGCTGCTTGAGGGAGTTTGTAAAACTATCGTAGGCGTCGTGATAGTGCTGGAGATCCAGCAAAATCACGCCCCGCTGATACCAGAATTGGGGTTGCAACGCGTCTAGCTCGAGGGCTTGGTCAAAGCTTGTGAGGGCCTCTTCTAGGCGGCCTAGTTTCTTTAAGACACAGGCTTTATACTGCCAGGTCCAGCTATTTGCAGGTTCAACCTTGAGGGCCTCTGTAAACGCATTGAGGGCATCCTCATAGCGTTTTTTTTGCATCAAAACTTTACCCAGGCTGATCCATACGTCTGCGTCTTCGACCTGAGAGTGTAGCGCGTTTTGAAAACTCCTGATAGCCTCATCAGTGCGGCCTGTTTTGATCAGGGCCAGGCCTCGGTAGTACCAGATGCGATAGAAGTCAGGGCGCAGTTCCAGGGCGTGATCATACCCCTCGATTGCGGTTTGATATTGACCTAGACGATGAAAATTTCGGCTACGGCGATAGAGGGCCTTAAAGTATTGAGGATAGAGCTCTAATGCCCTGCTATAGCAGGCCAGAGCTGACTCAAAGCGACTAAGCTTATCTAAGACAACGCCATAGTTGCACCATGTTCGAGGCTCACCAGGATTTAATTCCACCGTTTTGCGGTAACTCTTAGCCGCCTTGTGCAATTGACCTGTACTGGCTAATAGATAGCTATGATAGTTCCAGGCTTGGTAGTCGTCGGGATTATTTTTTAACACCTGCTCGCAGATATCCATTTCTACTTCATGATATCCACGTTGGTCTTCCCATTGCCCCCTTGAGGGACGCTGTGCTCGAGCCAGGGTAATGTCAATAACTTGACCAAGAACCATAGGTATTACTACTGATTAGTGTACAGCTAGCGATAATGCCTTATACAGAGCATACGAATTAGCACCCGGATCGGCCAGGGGAAGCCCCTAATTCACCAGGCGAAAATTGTACTCACTTCAGAACTTAATGTTGGATTTAGACTATGTGCGATCGCACTTTCCCAGCCTCGATCAGGGTTGGGTTTTTATGGATAATGCCGGCGGTTCCCAAATCTTGCAGCCAGTCCTAAATCGTATTCAAGATTATTTGTTAACGTCTAACGTCCAGTTGGGGGCGTCCTATGAGATTTCTCAGCTGGCCTCGCGGCGATTACAGGCCGCCGAGCAGGCTGCTGCTATATTGATCAACGCAGCAGACCCGTCAGAGGTGGTTATGGGGCCTTCGACTTCCTTACTGCTAAGGATTTTGGCAACCTCCATGGGACAGTATCTGCGACCCGGTGACGAAATCATTGTGACTGACTGTGATCATGAGGCCAATATCACCCCGTGGCTAGCCTTACAGCAGCAGGGCATGGTGATTAAAACTTGGCGAACGGATCCCACAACCTTAACGCTGCGTTTGGAGGATTTGACCCAACTCCTCACCCCCCGAACCAAACTGGTAACGTTGGTCCATGCTTCGAACGTTTTAGGTAGCATCAACCCAATTCGCCGAATTGCTGATTTAGTTCACCAGCAAGGGGCCTGGCTGTGCGTGGATGGAGTGGGCTACGCGCCGCACCAGTTGGTTGACGTCCAGGCGATGGATGTCGATTTTTATGTATTTAGCTTTTATAAAGTGTATGGGCCTCACCACGGGTTGCTGTATGGCAAACGTGACTGGCTGTTAACCTTACCAGGGTTTAACCACGACTTTATAGCTGAAGATTCAATTCCCTATAAGTTTCAGCCGGGGGGCGCTAATTACGAACTGAGCTACGGAATCCTGGGCATCAGTGACTATTTGAGTGCGCTGGTCAGTCATCATTGGGATGACCAAGCAAAACCCAGTTTGCGAGGGCGACTAGAACAGGCCTTTGAGCTGATGAGTCAGCATGAAGCTCGACTGTGCGATCGCGTTCTCACCTACCTAAACGCTAAACCCAACGTTCGGATTATCGGCTCAACCCAGCCTGACCACTGCCAGCGAGTACCCACCATCGCCTTTACCATTGAAGGTGTAGACAGTGCATCGATTCCCCCTTTAGTCGATCGACATCACATAGCCATTCGCTATGGTCACTTTTATGCAAAGCGGTTGATTGATAACCTGGGACTTAGTCAACAAAATGGCGTGGTGCGCATTAGCCTCGTACATTACAACACTCTGAGGGAATGCGAACAGCTGATTGAATGCTTAGACACTGTTCTCTAAAAAACGATTGCAGGTGACAGATATCTCCGAACAACTCTGTGGAAAAACCTGTGGAAAACCATCCTTTTTGCTGTGGAAAACTTCTCAGACAGCACTAATATGTCAGCAACTCAATAGTTCAAACGATCTGATTTTGGCGCTGCCCCCCCTTGATTTCATTGGATTTGACGGTTTGGGTGCAATTTTAGAATTCACTATAAAGTGGGTTATCCACAGAGATCCCAAGTTATCCACAGGATTGTGTCTGACACTACCAAATCATATGGGTTGAACCTGGCTGTAGCCCAGATTTTACAAGTTAAATCTGGGCTACAGTCAGATCTACGGTTTGCCGTATAGGCAAATCTCAAGTTTTCAAACTAGATGCGGTTTAACCGCCATAAATTTGCTTTAGCAGGCCTTGACGACCGCCGTTACCCACAATGAGCTGGCGCAGTAAATCGTATTGCCATTCGTAAAGGAAGCTTTCTGCATGGGCTGCAATGTTGCGAAGGCGGCTGATCTGATCGATGTAAGCAGCGGCTTGTTTGCCCTTTTGGCGACAACAAGCTGCCATAGGATGCTCCCACTGGTCATAAAAGCGCTCTAATAGCGCGCGATCTTGGGAAGTCACTTGTTGATTAGTCTTGCTCGTCGCATAAAGTGCTTTCTCTGAGGTTAATTGCTGCCGTTGCAAGGCGTCTTTTTTGAAAGTTTTCCACCGCACTGCTAGCAGTGGAGGCATCATTCCCAGGGTATATTTGCGCGTGGGGGCCATTTGCAGACCACCAATTTCAGGACCACCGTTGGTTAAAAGGAAATCATAAAGGTCTTGAAAAAACGTTTGGACAACCTCCCGCTCTATGGCAAAGCCTAGGCGAATCCCGGCTTCTGAGTAATCGGCAATGTGCGGATCGGCCCCATCGGCCTGGATCAGGTGATAGTTTTTGTAAGCTGCACACAGGTCGCGCTGGGTTTCTAACTGAATGCAGAACCAAACACTGTCACCTACTGCAGCGCGCACCTGCTGCTTAATGGCTTGAGCATCGGGTAAAGGAACATCCTGACGGCTCATCTGGGTTTGCAACTCGACAATCCGAGCTTCTTGTCCTTGAATAGCGGTTTCCTGCTGCTCCAGATGGGTTTGCAGGGTTTGAAACTGCTGCTGTTTGTCTGCGGATAGCTGGGAGATTTTATCTTCTAACAGTTGCACTTGCTGGGTTAGGGTTTCGATATGCCGATCCTTCTCTAATAAAAGCTCATCTTTTTGGATTAGCAAATTGGTTTTCTGTTTAATTTCTAAGGCATTGAGCCCAGCTCGCAGGAGGTTGAAATAATGCGGCTCAGCCAAATCAACGGGCAATGGCGCAGCCCCTGGCAAATGTAAAAAACCCTGGCGCTCGCTAAGATTGACGACTAGTAAATGACCTTCTGCGTTTTGTACCTTAAGTGCTTGGGCGGTGTTTTGTTGATCTGGGGTGCTGTGGGTCAGGGTGCTGACATAGCGACGTTTGCCATAGAAAAACTCAGCATGGGTCATGGGGGCTGCAATGACGGTGTCATCCGGTGGCTTGTCCGTGGGAGCAACCCAGGGAACTGCAATGACACTAGGCTTGGGCGTTGATGCACTAGCCTCAATCCCATTGGCCATATCTGTTGAACCTGTTTTCGAGAGCTCTTTGGCTACCAATGCCTTCGCGGTTTCTGACACTTTGCTGTGACCAAAGCTAGGCAGCTCAGGCGACCTCGGCAGACCCACTGATTTTTGAACCTCATTGACCCTGGCTGGCGATACACCCACATTGTGGGTAGCCTCCTCTGCTGCCTCTGCTCCCTCAGCCCCCGAATCTGGACTGGCGGTTGAGACGCCCGCCCTACGCTCTATTACCGCATCGTGTACCTGTGTCCCCGCGTCCCCCCCTGCCGACCAGGGCGGAATCCCTTCGCCAAAACCCGATCCCTTTGGCAGTCGCACCCCCACTAGCTCTAGCTCTACGGTGCAATTTCCTTTCCACTCATTGAGGCGCAGCTTGTAGGCAATATCTAGTGCTGGGGGGAGAGGATGATATTCTGCCCAGCGCCATGCGATCGCAAGACATCGGTTACTAGTATCAGCCTGGCTCAAGGTTAACTTTAGGTGCCTGCGATCCTTGCCAATAATGCGCTGCTCAACCACCTTGACATTGGGAGTCCAAAACACTGGGTCGGCATTTTCAATGCCGCAGGGGTGCAGCCGATCGATTTGCTCGTAGAGATCCAGGGTCACATCGGCCAGGGATGCTTGGACATCCACGGTGACTAGCGGTTTCAAATACTCGAGTTGCAGATGCTGGTGGGCGTAGTTGCGCAATCTTGCCTTAATCTGCCGCAGGTTGCGGGCTGGAAACGAAAAGCCCCCTGCGGCCCGGTGACCGCCGTATTTGCCCAGCAGGTCATCACAGGCCTGTAGTGCCTCAAAGACATTAAACTCTGGGATTCCTCGGGCTGAACCGCGAATTTCTTTTTTGGTTTTGTCTTCGTAGGTGCCAATAAAAACGGGCACACCATAGCGCTCTACCAGTCGTGAAGCCACAATGCCGATAACGCCGTGGTGCCAGTCGGGCTGCACCACCACCAGCACCCGCTCTTGCTGCAGATCGAGTTTGCCCTTAGCGTGCTGCTCTTCGCACCATTTGATAGCTTGGGTTTCGATCAGTTCGCACATGCGCTGCCGCAGTGAGTTGGCCTCTTCGCACTGCATGGCCCGCTGTAGGGCCACCCCAACATCCTCAGTGGTCAGCATATCAATCACAATTTGTGGGTCGGCGATGCGCCCCACTGCATTGATCCGGGGTCCCAGTCGAAACCCAATGGCTTCAGGCTTGAGTGCCTTTTGTTCTTGACCGAGACCCGCCACCTCGATCAGGGCCTGTACCCCCGGCAATCTCGACTTGGGCAATAGCTTGAGGCCCCGCCGCACCCAGCGACGGTTAACTCCGGTTAGGGGAGCCAGGTCAGCAATGGTGCCCAGGGTAAACAACTCTAGGAGAGGCCGGGTCAGATCCTGGGTTTTTTGTAAGCACTGGGCCAGACAGACTGCTAATACATAGGCGACGCCCACTCCTGCAATACCTCGGTAGGGCGAGGCTTCGAGCAGTAACTTGGGGTTCAGAATGGCGTTGGCCGGGGGCAGTCGCTCTGGGATGTCGTGGTGATCGGTAACGATGACGGCCAGGCCAAGCTCGCGGGCGCGGGCGATGGGGGCATAGGCGGCGATGCCGTTATCGACCGTTAAAATTAATCCCACCCCATCAGCGTGAAAATCCTCAACGATACGCTCGTTGATGCCATATCCTTCTTGCATGCGGCTGGGAATGGCATAGTTGGCATTGGCCCCTAACAGCTGCAATGCTCGGATTAAGAGGGCTGTACTGGTCATGCCGTCGGCGTCATAGTCACCGCAAATGGCAATCTTTTTTTGGGTTGCGATCGCATTCTCCAACAGCTCTAGACTGAGTGGCAAATCTGGAAACTCGTCCAGGGGGGAGGGCAGCTGCTGGGTTTCAGGATCTAAAAATAGCCAGGCTTGCTCAGGGGTATGAATGCCTCGGTTAATCAGCACTTGGGCTAACAAGGGCGATAGCTCGGTGGCGACGGCCATGCGCTGCGCCTGCTGTGCCTGAGCTGGGAAAATCTGCCAGCGCTGCTGCGGTATCCGTTCTCTGCTAGCCTGATTGCCACCAGAATCAGTACCGTCAGCCTTGATAGGCTGGCTTGGGTTTACATCCTGGTCTACCGTAGGGGACTTACTCACGTTTTAATCAAGCCAATTAATCAAGCCAATTAGTTAGACTAGTTCATTTGATCTCATCATAATCCGATTTATTGGATCATGGCGATCGCCCTAGCAGCCTACAGCAAAGGGCGCAAATTTGCGCCCTTTAGCCAGTGTTTTGATTGGATGATGGGTGTGGCTATATGAGCCCAGGGTTTAGTAAATTAGGACCCGACCGTCGTTGACCAAATGCACGGCTCGATCGCTGAAGGAGCCACTGGGTAATAGCTCAATTTGTAGTGTATTCACTTGGGGACGGTGCAGCATGACCTTCACAGGTAAATAATTTTCATCCCAAAAAACCATGGATAGGTCCGGTCCTTGACCCACTTCAACATTGAGATTAATTTCTCGATTGGGCAACAACAGGTAAGGATTAAAATCTAACACCCGTTCCAGGTTGACCCGCCCTTGGGTATGGTTGACAATTTCAATATTTAAGGATTGCCCCGGTAAGAACTGAATCTCATCTGACACGCAACGATAGACACAGTCGACGGCGGCGGCTGGCTGTTGTGCTGCGGTTGCGCCCGCGACAATGACAACCGCGGCGGCTAATAGCGATAACCGCTTGTACATGGATGTCCCCCACAGAGATATACGGCTTGGCTGAGTATTCCCACTGGGGGAAATACCGTAACAGAGTTTACTCAAAAATCCGTAGTTATCCGGACAATTTTGTAACGTACGATACTCCGGATGCGCTAAATCAATACATCAAGGATGTTTCCAATCGGCGCAGGCCGATTTTGCATCTACATAGGTGCGGTTTCCAATCGCCCGCCCAAGAAAAAACGGCTACGAACCTTCAACCATGGGATTAACCGCAGCAAATAAAGCTGAGTAATCAGCATCAGCCAATCCCAACGCCAACGCTTTGCCGGCCAGCTGACTGACGCTTTCTGCGGCGATCGCATCAATGCCCTGAGCTTCAGCCGCTTTGACAAATAAGGCCATATCTTTGAGCAAATGTTTGGTGGGAAAGTTAGGGTTGGCAAAGTTGCGATCGCACATGCGCTGAAGCTTTTTATCAAACGTGGGTGCGTACAGCGCACTTTGCCGCACAATCCCCATAAAGGTTTCCACGTCAATGCCTTCGCTTTGCACCAAGCCCAGGCTCATGGCAAAGGCGGCGGTTAAACTGCCAATCAGCTGATTCATAGCGAGTTTGACGGCGGCCCCGGCCCCCACCGGGCCAATTAGCGTGGGGTCTGGTCCCAAACATTGCAACACGGGTAGCCACTGCTTAAACTGCCCGGGGCTAGCCCCCACCATCAGGATTAGCCTGCCGGACTTTGCTTCAGGAATGCTGCCGAGGACCGGGGACTCCAGATAGTCCCCCCCGACAGCAGACACCTTTTGGGCAAGGGCTTTGCTTTCTGCTGGGGCAATGGTGCTCATTTGAATTACAGTGCGCCCTAGGAGGGCAGCCCTGGCTTCGTCGTTAAGTAGCGTTTCCTCAATGGCCAGGGCATCCGTGAGCATGATGACGATCGCGTCGGTGGTTGTGATCGCAGCCTGAGGTGATGATGCAACTTCAATCCCTTCTGATACGAGGGGCTCAAGCTTGGCCTGGGTTCGATTCCAAGCCGTTACCTGATGACCCGCTTTTTGAAGTTGCACCGCCATAGGTGCCCCCATCAAGCCGGTGCCCAAAAAGCCGATTTTCATGCCACCTACTGCCTAAAATCACAACCATTCCAATCTTGCAATGAAAGCGCCCCATTCCCAAGAGACAGGAATGGGGCGATGGAGACACAACTATCATCCAACTGTATAAATATCAGTGTCAGACTTGGAGGCTACATCAGCTCAATGTTGCTAAACACAAACTCCATATCGGGCTCATCCTCAGATGTGATGGCACGACGAGTCAAGATACAGTAGTCGCCGACCTTGCCATATTCATCGGTAAACTCACTGCGGCCTTTTTTTTGCTCACCGGTTTTAGGATCGTGGTAAACCGAGTCATAGGTGTGAGACAGATAGCCTGCTCCTGTGTCGTGGGTGCTAAACGTATTGATAGTGACAACCACGCCGTGGATATGGCGATGAACTAAAACCACCTCATCATTCCGTACTTTGTAATGATCACCAGCCGATTTACCCTCGACTAAAATCTGCACCGCGCCAGTTTCATCGGTATCACCACAGCTGAACTGATTTTTGCCGTGGGTGTCTTCAAACTCACGACGCACCCTGTGGATGGCGACTTCCCACAGCTGTCCCTTCACCATCTTGAGGGCATCCTCATCGTCAAGCTCAAACACCTCTGCCGATAGGTCAGGATTAACCCGAGCTTTGCCCGTGTACGTTTTGTCGCCTTTTACAAACGTGACGTCAGTGGTGTAGCCCGGAAAATTGCTGTCCCAGGTGTAGCGATTTTCGTAAGCAGCGCGAAACAAGTCGCGGGCGGAGGTTTGTACTGCAGTCATGGGCATTTCCTTGAATCAAGTTCTTTATCTACTCTAATCAGTTTCGTCAGGTTAGGGTAGCGCTGTGCTCTGACCGGGCAGTGGGTGGGTGCAGCTACTCCAGGGGAGAATCCCCCGCGTCGGTTTTTCATGAATCTCAATCTGTACGGTTTGAATCCGCAAATAAACATTAGGTCCCCAGCTCTGCTGGCGAACCCAGCATTCGCGACCGGAGCAATGTTCCAAAATAAAATCGGGTAAATCGACTGGCTGTTGCTTGAGACGAATAAACATTCCAGGGCGCAAAACGAGCGATGGCATAGGAACCCACCTCCGAGATAAAAAGCTTATCTTGGATAAATAGTACATATGAACTACTTAATTCGCAAGCCCAGTCCTGCGAGTGCTGCATCAAGCTTAAAATTTTGATTAGGAAGGACACGGAGAGGGGAGAACACGGAGACGCGGAGATCGTTCATCCGGCAAAGTTGCCGCATCTCCCCATCGCCGTGTCCCCGCGTCGGTCTTATTTAGATGCCTGTACTGCTTATCTACTCGTGAGGGTTGCCCCAAAGCTTTGTCAATCGCTGATCGCGACCGCAGCCAAAGCGATAGACCCGATAGCGTACCGGGTGGGTTTGATAATAATTTTGATGGTAGTCCTCTGCGGCATAAAACTCTTGGGCCGGTAAAATCTCAGTCGCCACGGGATGATCAAACTGCTCAGCTACGTCTTGCTTGGTGACCTCTGCTAGTTGCTGTTGCTGCTCATCGTGATAGAAAACGGCGGAGCGGTATTGACTACCTTTGTCGCAAAATTGCCCTCGCTCATCCAGCGGATCGATATTATGCCAAAAGACCGATAGCAGTTGCTCATAGCTTACCTGGGCAGGATCATAGCTGATTTTTACAGACTCCAAATGCCCGGTCATCCCCGATGACACTTCCGAGTAGCTGGGGTTTGCATAATCACCGCCAGTGTAGCCCGAGGTCGTGGAGAGCACACCGCCGAGTTGATCAAAAGGATGCTCCATACACCAAAAGCAACCCCCTGCAAAGGTTGCTTTTGCAACGGAAGGGCTGATTTCTGGTGCATCAGTGGCTGATGTGGTGCTCGCTAAAGCAGGTGTCGCTGCTTGTGCATAGGCTGGGTTGAGCATCCCCCAACCGATCAAAAAGCTGAGTAGTATGCCCAGCAGGGTTGACAATTTCATCGCAATTTTCGAGCTAAGACTATACCGCCTGCGCTGTCACTGTGGGAATCACAACAGTGATCATTAAAAAGACTAGCGAGGCCAAAATCATAAAATCCAAATGTTTTTTGAGCATTGAGAGCCCTATCCTTGAAACCCAGTAATGGCTGAGTGTTCACCAAACGCTCTAAATTGTCGCAGGTCATTGACGTTTCGGTAAGGGGGAAAGTGCGAGTTAACCGGGTGGGATTACCCTACTGACCGCCTGCCAACGATTGAGGTCGGGTTACCCAAACTTCGATGGTTTTGCTGGGGTCGCTCGGATCGGGTATTTGGACAATGGATTCAATCGTAAGGGGAGGAAGTGTAGACAAGTGACCCGTATTGGAGGAGGACTCAAGCTGTGTGCGCTCAAACGGAACGATGCTAGAACTTGCTTCAGGGACTCGGAGCACGATCGGTAAGGCCGCATTGAGAAGCGTTTGAGTTCCTTCCGAAAATTGAGCCAGGGCGCGCGGTGTGAGCACGGCCTGCACTGGGAAGTCATTAAAGCCTGGCTGTGTCTTTGGGGACTGATTGGTATTCCCCTCGACGGCGGTCACCTGAATCACAGGCTCAGTCTCGTTTGTAGCTGGCGGGCTAGACCAGACCAGGGCGTGCTCTGGGGCACTCGGTGTGTTGAGCCAGGGTCCAGGCAGACGATGACGGGCCATCGATGCTGCCATTCCAGCCACGAGGGCTAAGGGGACCAGCATGGTCAGGGCACCCGTCTTCAGGCGCAGACGACGCTGGGCTCTACGGCTAGCCATGACAAACTCCTGGGCCAGGGTCGATAGCGCTTGCCCATAATGGGCCATAAAGCTAAGGGCTTCCTGCAGGCGATTGCTGGAGAGTAAGTATTCGGGATGGTTGGGGCGTTTTCGCTGTTGCCATTCTTGGGCAAGATTTTCGAGATGGCGCTGATAGCGAAGCACATCGCGTCGGGTATTAATCCATTGACGCAGCATTGGCCAATCTTGAATCAGGGATTTATGGGCCAGCTCAATAGTTTCTGTGGGCTCATCTGCGATGCTGGGAGCATTTTTAACTAGCCACAGTTTGACTTCGGATGCTTCATCCTGCTGGGTTTTCCAGGCGACTGTCGGGAGCGATACGCCAGTTTCAGGGGCCGGAGACTCTGTCCTAGTCTGACCTACCACCACCAGTCTGGCCGTGATCAACTTTTCTAGGGTATGCTCAATCCGAGCTGCTGAGAATTTTTCGTTGATTAGCTCACTTTTGTAGGCACGGCGCTTGTTATCTTCACGGCCATCTCCCAGCTCACACAGGGCCAGAAAAATTCGCTCGGCTACCTGTTTTTCATCATCCGTCAGATTTTCATAAACGGTGGTTGCTCGACTCGTCAATACATTTTTAATGCCCCCCAGGCTGATATAAGCATCGAGGTTGATGAGGGGAGCCCCCGACATAAAAGCGCTCTGTTGTCGTCGTCGCCATAGCTCCAAAAGGGTTTGCTGAAGAAGGGCCAGCTCCCCCGGTGCGCCAGTCAGATCAAGGGTGAGTGTGTGTAATAGGAGCGGATCAATTTGCAGACCCATTTTCTCAGCCGGTTTTGTAATCACTTCACGCAGCTGATCATAGGGAATCGGCGTCATCAAGAGCGGGTTGCTATCGATTAAGGAAAGCAGCTCTGGATAGGGAAGTAGACCATCCATCGCATCGGCCCGCACCCCCACCACAAGGCCAAATGACAAGCTGGGGTCACACAGCGCGGCGAGCAAACACCGCACAAATTGCTGGCGCTCTTCTAAGATGTAGGGCTGTTCTGTGGGTGTCAGAAGTTCTTCAAACTGGTCGATGACGAGCCAAAACTGTGTCGTTCTCTCAGCGGCCCTGTTGTGCATAAACGTCGCTGCGATTAGCTGAGACAGGCCGTTTTCGCTACCTCTGAGGATGGACTCAGCCTGGCTGAGTTGGGCCGCTAAGTCAATCTCACCGATATCTGCTGACGTAAAGGCGGCGGCCAGATTGCGTAGGGGTTGCTTGCCTGGGGTCAAGAGCCTGATCTGCCAGGCATCACTGCCAGGAATCTGCTTGCCTTGTTGAAGTTGATGAATCAGTCCAGCCCTGAGCAACGAGGTTTTGCCACTGCTAGAGGCCCCGACCACCGCGCAAAAATTGTTGCGACGGACTTTTTCAAGGAGGGTCTGGACTAGCGTGTCGCGACCAAAAAAATAATCGGCGTGCTTTTCGGTAAAAGGCTCGATGCCGCGATAGGGACAAAACCCATAGGACAGCTGCTTGAGACGGGCCAATGTCGAGAGGCGAGCCTGCATTTTGGGAGGCTTAAACCCAGCAGTGCGGGTCAAAATCATTTCACCGCCTGAGCATTCAAACAGCGGCTGCTGAACCTCTGACTTAAGTTGATGACTGACCCAGTCGATCAGGCTATGGTTGCTGATTTGCCCGCTCTCAACTCGATTTGGGTCGAGCCCTGACAGCAAGGCTTTGGTGAGTACGCTATGGTGACCGTCGAGGCTTTCGTAGGCAGCCTCATACTCTCGAGAGGCGGCAATAAAGAGTCGACTGCTCCCTTCTGTTGCGCCAGGGTTGGCTTCTTTAAAGTTAAAAATTGAGCCACTGTGGCAACAGTCGAGCAAAACCACGATCTGCCGGACTGGGCTGTCTTCGATGAGACGGCGTAGCCAAGATAGCGAAATCCCAAAATTACCGACGGTCACATTTGTGTCACTGGTGGCCAGGTAGCCCTCTCGAATCCCAGCTTCTCGCTGTAGGCCATGCCCCGAAAAGTAGACCAGGGCGAGGCGAGGCGCACTGTTACCCGGTGGTTTTAAGAGGCGAATCAGGGCATCTTCAAGGCCCTGGGTTGTGACCGCAGTCCGCTGCCCAACGGCCAAACGCTGACCCTCAGCAACCACCTCCGGTAGGCGCTGAACGCGGAACTCTCCCTGGGTTTGTAAAACCTGAGCCATAGCTTCTGCATCGGTGGCAGCGGCTCCCAGGTCAGGCAGATTTTGATAAGCGTTGATGCCAACAATAAGTGCATCCCGTGACATAGTAGAACATCCTGAAGGTAATCGGGCCTAAGGCTCGTAAAAAACACATAATGAGAGTTAAGTCATGTGGGCTAGGCAAGTGGCTCAGCTTTTTTGTAGTCATCAAGGAAAGTTGAATTCAGCAAAAGAGCGTACTTAATCTCGTACTTTTTACCCACCATATACAAGTTTCCCAAGAGATGAAATAGGGTCAGAGCCCTCACCATATCTACATCAAACGTGATTGATATATTTTTTTGGAGACGATATCAGAAAAAATGCGTAGGGAAAGTAAGTACATATCAATCACACTTTATTTACCCACTTGTCTCATGCAAGATAGTACTGATTTTTGGCAATACTTTTGATGAACATTCCCGTGTTCATTCGGATTTTTCGGGAGGAAGGTTTTGATGAGTAAAACAAGGATTTTAAGCGCTACGCCATTTGGCTGATTTTTAGTTTTTTTGGCCATATTATTACGGACCTATTGCTCTAGATATATCCGTAAACTTCGCGAACATGGATGAATAGATAAATTGAAATAAATCCTGAAACCCTCTCTCTGAAATGGATATAGACTTTTTTATTATGGGAAGATAAAAGTAAAATACTGAGAAAAAGGCTGTCATGCACATTTTTTGCTAACTGTGTCGATAGAAATTTAAATAAGGAATGGGGCGAAACCTAATGTGACTCCCAGATGTCATATTCCTTATTAGGATGCATCAGTGTTGCCACTTATAATTTCATCATCTGCCAAGGTTTTATCACGAGTATGTTAGTCGTTCTCGAAGCACAAAAGTTTCACCGTGATTGTGTAAAACGTCCTGGTACATCGCGAATGATTTATCAAGGAACTTCAATTCGACGCGGGCCTTCATTTGCGATCTCCCTGCTACATAAAGCTGAAGAGTTTTGCTGGCACTATCTATCAGGAAGTCGATGCTTTTTGGTTAAGGACGATACTTTATGCACGGTTTGGATTCAAACGGCAGAAATCATCCATGCCCAACCCTCTGAGAAAACGATTGCTGTCAAGTCAATAGCTACTCACTCTGACCAAGAGGGCATACAGCTGTCTTATCGAGGTAAAAAGTATTTCAAGAAACAACCTAATGCTGACGCCCAATCTGCTACATCTGAGGCCATTGGCCCAAGCCAGCAGGCTAACCCTCGTAAATATCGGGGTACTCGCTATTGATCCAGGGTGGTTGGCCCAAACAGTTAGCCCCAGAGGCTCTAATACGGGTATGACACCACTCAGCCAATGGTGTTTGAGAAATGCCTGATTGGCTGACAAAACTTGTGTGTGAATGCCTGGAACGCCCTCTTCCTAAGGGCTCTAGACTTTTGTCAATCAACCAGGTGGCATGATTACGTTCAATCTATTCAGAATGGCTGATAATAAGAAGCGTTGTGAAAATTTTTAGCCATCATGCCTTTACCCACCAGTTTCACCACCCTCGACGGTACAGCCCTTGCTCCTGATGTATTGGCAAATAAAGTTGTGCTGTTTATCAATGTCGCTAGTCAGTGCGGTCTGACGCCTCAGTACAGTGGTTTAGTTGAGCTAGATAAGGAATATGGCGATCGCGGTCTAGTCGTTGTGGGTGTGCCCTGCAACCAGTTTGGCAGTCAAGAACCCGGTAGCCCCGACGAAATTAAAGACTTCACTAAGACCAAGTATGACGTCGATTTTACCCTGCTCGAAAAGCAAGATGTGAATGGGGCCAATCGCAGTCCGCTTTATCAATTTTTGGTCGGCGATGGCCCAGACATTGCTTGGAACTTTGGTAAGTTTTTGATTGGCCGGGATGGTGAAGTAATTGCCCGTTTTGAGCCGCAAACGGCTCCTGATGATGCTGACCTGCGGGCCGCTATCGAAAAAGCGCTGGGTTAATCGATGGCTTTGTAGACACGTTTTGGAATCAAAATCGTTTCGTTGTCGCTGGTTTGTAGCTCTCCAATCCCGAGAAAATTTCCGGCTTCATTTAGCACGCGGAGGGGCGTTTGGTATCGATGCCCCCCATCGGAGAATACACGCTTTTGTCCCATGCACCAGCGGCGACTCTCTTCTGCGTTGAGAGAAACACTGGATAACAACTGAAGGACCTTGCCGGGGGGTACCAGGCATAAGGTCTCATTGACCATCTGGGCTTCCACGGTTTCTAAGGTTAGGCTGTCGTCCAGGCTAAAGCCGCTGCTTTGGGTCCGTATTAATGAGGCCAGGGTTGCACCCGTGCCTAGGGTTGCTCCTAGGTCACGGGCGATTGAGCGAATGTAGGTACCTGTGCCGCAGGTGATGTCGAGGGTGATCTCGGGATGCTCGCCAGGTTGCCAGAGGGCAGGTTCGATCTTGTCGATCGTGACAGTGCGGACTGGGATGTCGGCGGTTTTCCCTTTTCGGGCCAGATCATATAGGCGCTTGCCCTGTACCCTTACTGCACTGTACATCGGTGGGGTTTGTTTCAGAGTGCCGATAAACTGGGGGAGGGCAGCAACAACGTGATCAAATTGGAGATGGGCAGCGTTTTGCTGCATGACAATCTGACCCTCTAGGTCGTCAGAGTCAGTGATGACCCCAAAGCGAACAATAGCTCGATAGGCTTTGTTAGACGGCAAATATTGCAATAATCGGGTGGCACGCCCGACAGCAAGGGGTAAAACGCCCGTGGCTAAAGGGTCAAGGGTGCCACCGTGGCCAACTTTTTTGGTCTTGAGTAGGCGACGGACTCGGGCAACACAGTCGTGGGAGGTCCAGTCGGCAGGCTTATGGAGATTGAGAAAACCGTTCTTGCAGTTAAAGGTTAAAGGTTCAGGGTCAGAAGCTGGGTTTTTAGTCATGTCAGCCTTCCCCTCTTGTGCAACTATTCTGCGGTTTCTTCGCCTAGACCTTCAAAGGGGTCTGCTGTGGTATCAGCTTCGGCTTCGGTTAAACCGTTTGCGAGCTGATCTTGGCTCAAGACGCTAATTAGGCTTAGGGGAATGCTGGGACGGCTGAGCTGCCGGGCAGCGTTGCTGGTCAGGACTGACCTGTAGTCTGGGTTATTGTCCAAGTGCGCTTCAAAAAAAGCTAGGCTCATGGTTTTGACATAGTCTTGGGCTAGCTCAGGGGTTGGCCCCAAAATGTCTTCGGGAATATCGAAGGCTTCGCTGTTGGTTTCGGTCATGCCAATGGTTGAGAAATGGGTGCCGTTTCGCATGAGTAACAGATATCTGTTAGGGGCAGTCAGCCAGGTGAAGGGGGAAATTTGTTCGGGGAGGGCAGGGGCCACGGTGTCAATCGTACCGGCCACAATCATGGTGGGGATTTGGATTTGACTGAGACTGTCTTCTCCAAACAGAACACTGGTGATCGGATTGATAGCAAAGGCTGCCTGGATTCGGGGGTCCGATAGGTCGCGGGTGGGTATGTCCGGATCTGCCAAGGTTTCAACTTGGCACTGTAGCAGCAAAGAAATATTCAGTGAAAAGGCTTCGGGTGGGCAATGTTTCCCGAGGTCTGCGAAGTTAAGGGGGGCACCAGCCAACGCGAGGGAGGTATAAGCCCCGAAGGATTGCCCCAGGACGCCAATGCGCTCAAAGTCAATCAAATTTCGGAGTTTAGGATCTGAGAGAGATTGGGTCTCTAGCGTGTCTAAGAGCTTTGAAATATTGATCGGGCGCTGTAAAAATTCGTCATCGGGGACGACATCAGCTGTATTCCCAACTAACAAATTGTTAATTTGGGCAGCACTGCTACCGGGGTGCTCGACATTGATCACCACAAAGCCATGGGAGGCAAGATGGCGGGCGAGGTAAGCATAGCTGGTGCGATCGCTACCTAACCCATGGGAAATCACGACCGCAGGCCGGGAAAATAACCGCCCTGGTGAGCTGGGTAGATACAGATCCAGGGGTAACTCAAACTCTTTAGACAGGCGCTCAATGGAGGTGCGCTCGATTTGGTACGGTCCGACTTTAGATGCGATCGCAAGCTGCTCTGACATATCGAGCTGGGCCATTTTGTTGCGCTCAATATCGGCCTGCTGCTCGACTACCATAAAGGCGCTATTGGCATTGTAAATAGCCCGATTGACCTCACGGGCAATGGAAATACCTTTGGCGATATCGACACGTACGGTGGACCCGGCAAACTGCTTGAGCATATTCAGCAGCGTGAGCCCGTCGACTGGGTCAGCCGCGGATTGGATCAGCGCCCCTCGCAGCGATTTTGACCCATTTAACCGAGCGCCGGTACGCAAAAAGTCACCGGCAATATTGAGCAAGTACTCCCCTTGCTGGGTATAAAAAAACCGATCAATGACGACCACATCCACGTTGGCTGTCTCGGTCAAGATACCCCTAAATTGCTCCAGGTCATCTGGGTCAAAGTAGCGCGCGTAGCCTGCTAGCTCATCGGTGAGCCGCCCTTCCTTAGCATAGATTTCTAGATCTTCGACATCAATAGAGCGTTCTAAAGCTCCGTAAGAAAAGGTAATCCGCTCTGCTGACCAACCGGGGA
>JBCCRZ010000004.1:0-32675 GCA_039200855.1 Cyanobacteria bacterium P01_D01_bin.44
ACCCACCACCCACTACCCACTCCCTACTCTTCCTCATCCAAAAGACTGGCGTCAGTATGGGCCATCGGTAGGCTGGGCAGCATGGCGGTAATGATGCTTTCACTGCGGCCTGGGGTGAGGATGCGATCGCACGGCTGCGAACGTCCCTGGCGGGGTACGGTGATAAGGTTGACCTGGGCTGAGCGCTCATCGCTGGTGACCACCGTAAAGGGTACTCCCTCAAAGGCGGGTAGCAGCACTGCCAGGGTGTCTTTATTTTGGGTAAATTGAAACGACTGAGAGCCAATACCGCCCCGACTACTGTGTTTGAGGGCAGAGGCAGGCATCCGTTTGCCATAGCCCTTGGCCGATAGCAGCAGTAGGTCATCTTCCGGGGCGACGGTGATGCAGCCCACAACGGTTTCTTTTTTGAGCAATCGGATGCCCTGGGTGCCCTGGGAGTTGCGGCTGGCCTCTGGCAGCTGATCTGCATTGATGGCGAACTTTAGTAGCCGTCCTCCAGACGTGGCTAACATGACAGATCGGTCTGGGTCGGTGGGGAGCACGAATTTCAGTTGATCGTTAGGCTTGAGCTTGATGGCGGTGAGCCCGCGCCCGGTCAAATTGGTGAAATCATCTATGGTCAATCGCTTAATCCGACCTTGCTCGGTCACCAAAATCAGCTGTTGGGTTAATAAAGTTTCTGAGCGGACTAGATGGGCGACGACCATCTCAGGATCGTTGCCCACTGAGTCGGGCAACAGGTGCACCAGCGGAACCCCTTTGGACTGTCGCTGGGCCATGGGAATGTCGCCAATTTTGAGGGTGTAGGCTTTGCCATCCTGGGTAAAGGCGATCAACTCTTCTTTGCTGAGCACAGCATCGGTCTGGATCGCAAAATCATCCACCTCTTCAAAGCTAGGTTTGCCGATTTTGGCTTGCTTAGCCTGTCGTCGTTGAAAGGCACGGTGGGATAGCCGACGGATATAGCCTTTGCGGGTAATTTCGAGGATCGATTCTTCTGCATCTTCTTCGGCGGCGATCTCGGCCAGGCGTTGTTTTTCCTCGGCCCGCTCCTCAGCGGTTTGAATGCGGGTGCGGCGGTCGTCGCCAAAGTTCTTTTTGAAGGCCCGCAGTTCTTTTTTGAGGGCTTTGAGCAATTCTTTGCGATCCGAGAGTAAGTTTTCTAACTCGTCGCGCCGTTCGGCCAGGGTGTCAAATTCATCCAGCAGATTTTGCTGCTCTAGCCCCACCAGTCGCCGCAGGGGCATGGCCAGCACCTCGGCGGCTTGCCGATCGCTGAGTTCAAAACGCTCCTGCAGTTCGGCTTTAGCGGTGCTGCCATCTGGGGCTCCGCGCAGGATATCGATCACCTCGTCGATATTGTCGAGGGCGGTCAGCAGCCCTTCTACGATGTGGAGTCGATTTTCGGTTTTTTCTAGCTCGTGGCGATACTGACGGGTGAGGGTGGTTTCGCGAAACTCTAAAAATGCCAGCAGCATTTCCCGCAGCGATAGCTTGCGAGGTTGACCCTGGTCGATGGCCAACATCAGGGCACCAAAGTTAGTTTGCAGCGGTGTCAGTCGATAGAGATCGTTGAGGATCAATTGGGGTGAGCCTTCGCGCCTGAGCTCAATCACCACCCGCATGCCGTCGCGATCGCTTTCGTCGCGAATATCGGCAATGCCTTCAATCCGTCCGTGATTGACCAGTTCGGCAACTTTCTCAATCCAACTCGCTTTGTTGACCTGATAGGGCAGTTCGGTAATGATAATCGCGTTGCGCCGCTGCCGCCCCCGACCGGGTTGGATTTCTTCGAAGCTAGCAATCCCCCGGATGGGAATGCTACCGCGCCCGGTACGGTAGGCATCACGCACCCCCTTAATATCGACAATCTCGCCGCCGGTGGGAAAGTCAGGCCCTGGGATCAGCTTAAACAGCTTTTCGTCGGACAGCTCAGGTCGATCAATCAGGGCGATTAAACCGTCGATGATTTCTCCTAGATTGTGGGGGGGGATATTGGTGGCCATGCCCACGGCGATCCCTGAGCTGCCGTTGAGCAGTAGATTTGGCAGCTGGGCCGGTAAGACGACGGGCTCTTGCTGGGAGTTGTCAAAGTTATCGATAAAGTCAACGGTGGCTTCGCCGATATTGCTGAGCAAGGCCTCGTGGCTGACCGAGGCCAGCCGGGTCTCGGTGTAACGCATGGCGGCGGGGGGGTCGTTGTCCACCGAGCCAAAGTTGCCGTGGCCGGTCAACAGCGGATAGCGGCTGGCAAAGTCTTGCACCATGCGCACCAGGGCATCGTAGACGGCCTGATCCCCATGGGGGTGATATTTACCCAGCACGTCCCCCACGACACGGGCGCATTTGCGAAAGGGGCGATCGGGGGTCAACCCCAGCTCGTGCATAGCATAAAGAATACGACGGTGTACGGGTTTAAGCCCGTCGCGAACATCGGGTAAGGCGCGGCCAACAATAACGCTCATGGCGTATTCCAGATATGAGCGCTGGACCTCTGTATGTAGTGAGGTGACAATAATATGTTCGTCAGAGGGAAGCATATTGAGCTGTTTTGCCATGAGTTACGTTTCCAAAAGCCTGATTAGCCTTACCAATGCTGTACCTTATATGGAAGTGCTGAAAAACTGCAATACTTAATTACTGCAATACTTAATTGTGGATAAGACTATGGTTGATCAAGATATTGCTAGGGTTGTTATTCTACCGGTCTGTCTAAATTTCTCTGCTAGTTGAGCAAAAACTTTAGACAGCAAGCCTTTTCGTGTGAGTTATCTACTTATAGCGGACGTTTTCCTCAAACGTGCTGGCTTGAGTTGATACCTTTGTTAATTCCATTCCCATTCATTTCAATCACAAACCGCCCATGAAGACCGTTTTGATTGTGGAAGACGACATGATTAATGCCCGTGTCTTCTCAAAAATTTTGACCAAGCGGGGAGGTCTCCTCGTTAAACATACCGAAAACGTCGAAGAGGTCATGCAGATTGCCCAAAGCGGCGAAGCAGATGTCATCCTGATGGATGTCTCCCTTTCCCATAGTGTTTACCAGGGAAAGCCTGTAGATGGGATTCGGATCACGCAAATGCTTAAGGCTGAGCCAGATACGGCTGATTTACCCGTAATTTTGGTTACCGCTCACGCCATGGACGGCGATCGCGAGAATTTTTTGCAGCAAAGCGGCGCGGATGGCTACATTTCTAAGCCCATCGTTGACCATCAAAAGTTTGTGGATGATGTGCTTGCGATGATTCCAGCTGACGAAAACTAAGAGAGTGCATCTGTATTATAGGTTCAGGCGGGGTGATTTTGGATTTTAGATTTTGGATTGGGGTTGCTATTTCCAATCCAAAATCGGCAATCCAAAATCTAAAATGCCTAGAGTTGCACCAACAAATCCCTCAAGGCTGGGGTTTCAAAAAACTGCTGGGTGGCGTTAAGCAGTCGATCACCCCAAAGGTTTTCTTCGAGAAATTCAAGATCGGCGTAGCGGCTGTCACGCTCCAGGGCTTCGGTGGCGGTGCTGATGGCTTCGGTGGTTTGGTTACCCTGGGTGTAGAGGGCCACTGCGATCGCAAGTTGGGGTTCGGATTCGCCGTCAGAGATTGATAGGGACTCGCGCCATTTGGCGATGGCTCCGGCGGTGTCGCCCATTTCGTAGAGCACCAGGCCAATGTTATTGATGGCGGGCCAAAAAGAGTCGTCGTAGCCCACCGCCGTCTCATATTGCTCAATGGCCTCGGGGTAGCGGTTGAGCCGGTAGTAGGCATTGCCCAAATCAAACCGAGCGCCCGGATTGTCGGGTTCTAACTCCAGACCTTTTTCGAGGGACTCAGCGGCGCGCAGGTACTTGGTCTCACCAAAGTAGGCTGATCCCAGGGCAAACCAGACTAACGGATTTTCCGCATCCAGGCGCTTGGCGCGCTCTAAGACTGCAACCGCAGGCTCAGTTTGGCCGAGCTGCAAATAGAGGCTACCCAATAAAGACAGTACATCTGGCTCATTGGGAGCCAGCTGGGCCGCCAGCTGGGCGCGGGCCAACGCTTCGTCATATTGTTGAAACTGAGCCAGCTGAGCGGCATCCGAGGCAAGGCTGAGGCCATCCGCCTGCAGCCGCTCTTCGTCCAGGGGCAGTGTGTAGGGCAGCAGCGCCTGGGCCCGTGCGGGCCGTGCTTGGACACAAATACCCAACAGCAATAACAGCGAAAACCAATTCAGTGGGGTACGCACGGGCATAGGATTTTTAAGGAATAAACAGTAGGAAGCCTTTCGCAGGGCAGAAGCAGATTTCAGTATAAAGCGCCAACTTCATTCTAGATGAGCCAACTCTGGAAAATTAGGTGATTTGGCGGGGCGGGGCGGGTGGTGGGTAATGGGTGGCGGGAGCAGGAGAGGCAGAGGGGGCAGAGGAGAGGGGGAGCAGGGGGGCAAGGGGAGTAGGGGAGGCAGAGCAGGGAAGACAGGGAGATGGGGAGACGCGGGGACGCGGGGATGGGGAAGTTAGTGGAGATATCGAGCACCTACTCACCACCTCGCCCACTCACCACCCAAAATCCAAAATCTAAAATTCTCACCCCTATTACCCACTACTCACCACCCACTACCCACTACCCTCTACCCCTAAAACCTTGTTTCAAACTCTAAAAATACTCGATTAATATCATCCAAATCGGTAGTGGCCCGGACACTAAATTCGTCGGTGAGCTGATACCGCAGGTTGTATTGGGGCGGGGTACTGTCGGTCAAGATTTTAAGAATCGACACCGTCAGCGCATCGGTGATGTCAACGCCGACTTCGCCGCCGACGTCAAAGGTAGAGCCTGTGTTTTCGTCCGATGAAAATGGTGAGGCAGAGGTCACGGGGAACAGTCGAAACTCGCTCAGGTTGAGGGTGCGACTGACGAAATTTTGCAGACTATTCAGGAGGGCACTGCCTAGAAAGGTGGCAACACCGCCAATATCGCCACTGCCGCCTGATTCGAGGGCGGCAATAAAGCTGCCACCAATCAAGCCAATGATCTCGCTCTGGGTCCGCGGGGGCGAGCTAGACAGCACCAGGTTGTCAAAAATCTGGCTGGCCGGCCCATTCACACTCGCTCGGATGCGGACCGTGCGGAGCGAACCTGGGATATTGCGAAACGGGTCGATGGAGGTATCGGTGACTTCGGCAGCGGCGAAGGGGCTGGCATTTACCGGGCCAGTTTGGGTGGCTTCGGCCACGGAGGCTCGGAGTTGAACGTTCAGAATGGGATCTTGCAACCCGCGCTCGGGGACAAACTCGGCGGTATTGTCGCGCCCTGCTAGCCGAAAGGTGGTGGTGAACAGGTTTAATCGCCCCGATAGCAGCTGGATTACCCCGGTGGGGCTGGGCTCGTTAACCGGGCCGTCGATGTTTAAGCTGCCCTGGGCGATAAAATTGAGCAGTGCACCCTGGGTAATCTGGATGTTGCGCCCCAAGCTCAAATTGAGATTTTGGAAGCGGGGGGTGAATAGGCCGCTGCCAGTGTCGGCTTCTGGGGTGACCTCGCCGTCAGCCTCGTCTCCATTGCCATCGGGCAAGGCAATTCGCCCCTGGGACAGGCGAACGCTGCCCCCGAGTTGAGGGCCTCCTTGCAGTGGATTGAGACTACCGCCCACCACGATCCGCCCATCCACATCCCCGTCGTATAAGGGGTTGCTATTGCCTTCGGTGGTCAGGGTTAGAGCTGCGTTTTCTAAGCTGATGGTCAGCGGACTACTGCTGGTCAGGTTAGTTAGCTCCAGATCACTAAAGGCGTCGTTTTCGCTATCTTGGCTACCGATGGCGGCCAGTTCGCTGCCACTGATCAGGGGATTTCCCAAGGGAAAGGTGCCAATGGCGGCCACTTGGCCATCGCTAAACCGACCCTGGAGTCGGTCAACAACGATTAGATCGCCATCAAAGCGAGCCGAGCCGGTAATGTTGGTCAGGGGTTGGGGCAGTAGCTTAGCGCGAATGGTGGCGTCTTCTAGGGTGGCGAACCCATTCACTTGCGGGTTGAGCAGGGTGCCGCGCACTGCCAGAGATACTTTGCCCTGACCCGACTCCCAGGTGATCTGGCGATTGAGCACACTCAACAGCGCCAGACCTTCGTTCTCGACTTCGATGTCGAGAATGATGCTATCGTCAGCGGGCTGGACCTCCATAAACTCAAAGGCATAGGGGATCTGGGCACGTAGCTCCAGGGGGGTAGGATTGTCTTGGGCGGTAAGGTTGCCAAATAATCTCAGCTGGGCGTCTTGATACAAAAACTGGGCCTGGGCGGATTCGATCGGTTCGCCGTTAATGGCCCCGTCTGCCAGCAGCAGAGATCCCCGCAGCAGCGGGTTGGCTAAATTGCCCCCCAGGCTGGCGGTGCCGTTGAGGCGACCGTCCAGGCTAAGGGGCAGGTTAAAGATTTGGCGGACGTTATCGACCGAGATATTTTGGGCCACCAGCTGCAATCTAGAGTCGGCGTCATCGACGTTTAGGGCGTCGTCTCGGTTAAAGCTAAACTGACCGGCGATGTTGACCAACTCGGTCAGGGTATTGGGGCCAGCGGGGGGCTCACCCAGGGCGTTCTCTATTCTTTCATCCAGGGTGGCGGACTCGGTGACAATGGTGGTTTCAAACCGGAGGGGCTCCAGGGTCAGGGTGCGGTTGATAAAGCTGCCTCGAGCTACCACGTTCTCGGCGGTGTAGTCTTCGCCCCACTGCCAGTCACGGCCTTCTAAATCAAAAGCGATCTCAGGCTCGATGCCTTGTCTACCGGAGATATCGATATTGCCTGCAAAAGTACCTGTCAGCGCGTCTAGCGGGGGCAGTGGGGACTCAGCTGCCTCAATCTCGGCCTGCGCTTGAATGGCTTGAATCTCGGCGAGACGACGGATCTGGTTAAGTAAGGTGGCTCGTGGGTCGCCCGTGGGTTGGGTGGCCAGCACCCCAGGGAGCTGCTCCGCAGGCACCGGATCGGTAAACCAGGGGGGCGGCTGAACCCCCCGCTGCAGATCGGCGAGATCAAAGAACCCAAACGCCGTCAGCACATCTTGGATATCACCCTGGTTAGTATTGAGATTGGCGCTGTAGGAGAAATTATCCCCCAGACGCAGGTGGCCACTCACCTGGTAGAGGCTGTTTTCGAAACTCAGCTCCCCTCCCATCAGGGTGGCCAGGCCGCTGGCGTAGCGCACCTGGCCAGCCAGTCGTTCAACCCCGATATAGCCGAGACCAAACTCATCGACGGCGACCTCTCCCACCAGGGTGCGCTGATCGAGATTGACCACCAGCTCTGGCGAAGAGACGGTGCCCCTGAGCTGGCCAAACTGCCCCAGGCCGCCGGGGGGGAGATCCAGCGCTGCTAGTGGGAAATTGCCCAGTTCAGCGGTGAGCTGTCCTGCTGTGGCATTGCCTCGGGCAAAGGCATCTTGCCAATCGACCTGAAAATTGAAATCACGCCCGTTGAGGGCGCTGATGGCGATCGCATCTCGCTCTCCTGTCAGGGCCAAGGCCAGTCCACTGTCGCGGGTGTAGTTGATAGTGCCCGTCAGCAGGGGCTCAAAGGCCAGCTGGTTGACGCCAAAGTTACTTAGTTGTAAATCCCCCACCAGGTTGGGGGCGCTGGGGCTGCCAGTGAGGCGACCGTCGAAGTTAGCCAGCCCGTTGAGTGCGATCGCAGCAGGCAGAGGCAGCGGCAGGGAAGCAACCGGGTAGCCCTGGGCATTGAGGGCCAGGTCAAAGCTCTGGATGCCTGTGAGCTGATTACCGCTGAGCTGGGGGATGACCACGCCGCTGGCCTGGAGTTGGTTGCTGGTGGCCCGCTCAATTTGCAGCTGCTGACCATTCCAGGCGAGGGTGCTGGTGAGGGGCTGATCGAGGCTGGCAAACTGGGGAGACAGGGCCGCCAGCCCGTCCGAGAGGGCCAAATCGCCCTGGGCTTGAATGCCCGCCAGGCTGAGGTTGTCAGTGCGCCCCGATAGGGCAAACTGACCGCTGGCATCTCCGCGCAGGTTCGCCGCCAGCTGGCTGAGTTGAATTGCCTCGGCGGTGACCCCGGCGATCCATTGCCCCTGATCGAGGCTGGCTACGCCGCTAATGTTGCCGTCAGCAAACCCCTGGACTCGGAAATTGCCCTGTCCCTGGATGGCATCCAGGCCAATCGTTTGAGTATTGCCCGCCAGCTGAAAATCACCGCTGAGTAACCCCTGGAGGTTATTAGAAAACTGATTGAGAGCGATCCCTGCTGCGTTGATATCGGCGCTCCACTGCTGGTTGGCCAGGACGCCAGAGCCGTTGAGGGTGCCGCCGCCCACCTGTACGGTGGTGTCGCTAAAGGTATAGGCCCCGTTGGCAATGGTGAGGACGCCCTGGCCTGGGTATTGGGCCTCGGGGGCCTGCCAGCGCACCGTGGTGGCAAAATCACCCGCCACCCCGGCCACCGTGGTGGTACCAGAAACCAGGCCCAGGGTAATTGGGGAGTTAACCTCGTAGAGATCTGCAATCGCATCGGCGGGCAGGGCCTCAGCGTCAAAATCAAACCGAAACGCAAAGGGCTGCTGATTAAAATCCAGGGAGCCCGCCCCCAATAGCTGGCCCCCCACCGTCGGCACCCCTGAAATATTCTCAAATTGCAGCTCTAGACTGGGCAGTCGTAGGGCAAAGTCGGTGCTGAGTGTCTCTAGCTGGATTTTATCGACGGTGACAGTGTCCAGGGCGGTGGCAGTGCCGGTCAGCTGGGGCCGGGCCAGTGCGCCAGTAATATCGATTTCGCTGTCAAACACCCCGGCTAGCTCAACCGGCACCGTTAGTCCAAAGGTCTCGGTAAAGTCCTCGACGGTGATCTCATCCAGGCGGGCGGTCAAGTCATAGCCCGTTTGAAAGTCGATGGCCCCCTGGAGCGTGGTGCTCAAGGCCCCATAGTCCGCTGAGGCAGTGTCAACCTTGACCTCAGAGTCCTGCCACTGGGTTTTGGCGTTTAGATTCCGGATCGGGGTGGCTAGCTGCTCAATGGTGAGTACAGCGTCTTCTACCGTTACCGGGCCACTGTAGTTAATCGGCTGGTTGGGCTCAAAGACCAGGGTCAGGTTGCCGTTGACCTGCCCCGACTCAGCGGATACTGACGAATTGGGTTGGCCGATGGTAGCCAGGGTAAAGTCTAGAACCTCAGGCAGATTTGTTTGTTGGGCCTGAATATTAAGCTTGGTTTTGCGTTGGAAGATGCCCTCTGCATTGGTCCCCAGCGGTTTGATTTCGCCCGTCAGCTTTAGCCCGCCACCCTTGACCAGATCGCTATCGACATCGAAGCCAATTCGCTGGGCGGATTCGCCGTCGATCTTTAGATCATCAAAATCAACGGTGCCATTAAGCTGCTCAAACTGGATGGGGGCAGCCCCCATCCGATCGGGGGCCAGGGTGAGCCGACTATTGCGGACGTGGATTTCATCCAGGCGAATTTTAGGATCGGGGTCATCGCGCTCGGGCAGTTCTAAGATCTGCCAGCCCTCTTGCTGGCTTTGCTCGACATAGCCATCGGCTTTATCCAAGCTCAGATCCAGCTCAAGCTTGCGAGATAGCAGCACATCGAGCAGGTTAAAGTGGACCGTGACCGCTTCGGCATTGACTCGCGTTGGGTCGGTGTCAGTGGCTCCTAGCTGAGTGGGGCCGACTCGAATGCTACTGAGCGTGACCCGCTCTACCTCACCCACCTGAATGGGACGCTCCAGCGACTCTGTCAGCTGCTGGGTTAGCATCGGTGCCAGGCGCTCATGGATAAACACCCAGGCCAACAGCGCTGCCCCGGCACCAAGCACAAGGGTGCCTGCTCCGAAAATGAGTCCTGCGGTTCGCCAAAACCGGCGGCGCGGACTCGGGGGCCTATCCGAGTTAGGAGCGGTCATGGCAGGGGCAGTAACCTCAAATTACCCAAACACTCTAGCAACTTTAGGCAACGCTTTCGACCTGATTACGATGGGCTTAAACCCCATCCGGTTACTTGAGTTTTTCCCGTACGGCGAACTGTAGGTCTAGATGTGCCAAGGTTTAGTCGCGATGCTTTGCACCCCCTTGCTGCACTTTTAATCTGTCCTAACCTGTCGGAAGTCGCAACAGCAAGGCAAAATCAAACAAAATATATACAGTTCAAACTTGCGCTGCAGTTTCTCTATGGCGATGTCTAATCCTTTTTTAGCCCTGAAATCCCGATATTTTGTCTTTGGCGTCTTTTTTGTCAGTAGCGTTGCGATTGGGGTGCTCTATGCACTGCTGCGGTTTGCCCCTGGGCTGTCTTGGTTGGAAACGGACCCCATTAAAGATCCGCTGACGTTTATTTTGATTTTTTCAAGCCTGTGCGGCATTCTCTGGGTCAGTGGTGGTCGGATGGGATTGCGTCAGAAGGCGTTGTTTGGGGCACTGCTACCTCGTTTCTCGCTGGGATATCTGCTATTGCTGGTGATCAGTAGCTTGCTGTTCTCCTATGGCAGCTTTTTGGTGGTGTTTTATCCAATTTCTTTAATTGCGCCCCAGTTTGTTACCTCGCTTTTATCGGAGGAACTGCTCGAGGTGGATACGATTCTGCCAGGGCTCTATCGTGGACTGATGCTTTTTGTGGCCGTGATTTATGCGCCCTTTACCGAAGAATTTATTTTTCGCGGCATTTTACTGCAGCGCTGGAGTGTGAAATGGGGGTTGCGCATGGGCATTGTGTTTTCATCGGTTTTATTTGGGGCGCTGCATGTAAATAACCCGATTGGGCTGACGATGTTTGGACTGATAATGGCCCTGCTGTATGTGCGATCGCGCAGTCTGTGGTTGCCGATTTTTGCCCACAGTCTCAATAACCTGCTGTCAGTATTACCAGAGCTGTTGTCAACGGGGAGCGAAACTGAAGCCTTGAGCCTGGTAGATTTTCAACAAACCTGGTGGATAGGACTGGTATTTTGGAGCTTGTCAGCGCCGATTTTAGGTCACTTTATCTATCGCAGTTGGCCAGCCAAGGGGGAACCGCCTCCGTATTTTGCTAATCGATAAGGTGAGTAGGTGGGGAGGTGAGTAGGTGAGTAGGTGAGTAGGTGAGTAGGTGAGTAGGTGAGTAGGTGAGTAGGTGGGGAGGCAGGGAAGTGAGTGGGTGAGGAGGTGAGTGGATAAGTAGGTGAATAGGTGAGTGGGTGAGTAGAAAGTATAGTCACCAGAGCAACGACCTCACCGAGCGCAGCGACCTCACCGAGCGCAGCGACCTCACCGAGCGCAGCGACCTCACCGAACCCAGCGTCCCCACTGACTGCACAATCGAAAATATAGCCTTGACAGGTCTACTACGGTCTAATATTCACCTAGAATACTTTGCTAAATCATCTAAATCATCACTAAATCACCCAAGAGGCACCGTATGAACCCAGGGGCTAAGTCAGAACCATCACCGCTCGGGGCTCGCTACCAAATTCTCCGCGAGCTGGGGCAGGGGGGCTTTGGCCTGACCTACTTAGCCGAAGATCTGCATCGTTTTCAAGAGCTGACGGTGCTCAAGGAGTTTGTCCCCCAGGTGGATAATCCGGCTTTGTTGACCAAGGCTAAACAACTGTTTGAGCGAGAGGCTGGGGTCCTCTACCAGCTTCAACATCCCCAAATTCCCAGGTTTCGTGAGCTGCTGCGGGTGCCCACGTCTGAGGGCCGAGAGCGGCTGTTTTTGGTGCAAGACTATGTGGAGGGACCCACCTATCGCGACCTGCTGAACAATCGACAGCGCTATGGTGGTCACTTCAACGAAACTGAAATCACCCAGCTTCTGTACCAGCTGTTGCCGGTGTTGGACTATTTACACAGCGTCGGGGTGGTCCACCGCGATATTTCGCCGGAGAACTTAATTCTGCGCAATGCCGATGGCTTGCCGGTGCTGATCGATTTTGGCAGTGTCAAACAGCTCGCCGCTGAGGTCCAGCAGCAGCTAGAGGCCAGCTCTCCCAACAGTTTCTCAAGTCATTTGCCCACCAGTGCGCCAAACCCCACTCGGATTGGTAAGACCGGTTACGTGCCCCCCGAGCAGCTGCAAACGGGCACCGCCGACCCCACTAGCGATCTGTATGGTCTGGCTGCCACCGCCCTGGTGCTGGCCACCGGACGAGAGCCCAGTGAGCTTTATGACGCTTACCACGGTGTTTGGAACTGGTCTCGCCATATCGCCTTGGGTCCTGAGCTGAGTCGAGCCCTCGATCAGATGCTGGCTTTTGCGCCTCGCGATCGCCTGGCTTCGGCCACGGCAGTCCTTCATGTTCTGCGGGGGGAGCCATCTGCGATGGCGTATCCGACTGACCCTCGCTTTGTCCCCGCCGCTGCCCCGTCCGAACCGGATGCGTTTGGACCGGATGCGACCGCGCTCTATGACCCTGAGCTGGATCTGCCCGCGCTAGATGTGTCAGGCCAGCATCTATCTGACCCTGCGCTGTCTGATCCCGCCCTATCTGATCCCGCGCTATCGGACCCAAATCTGGCGGCTCAGTCTGAGTTGGATCTCCCTAAGCTAGATTTGCCTGACCAGCCGGTGGCTGATTCAGATTTGCCTGTTCCCGAAGATGAGTTGGGTCTGACGCTGCCCGCCCCCGATGATTTCAACGCCAATGGGGGCTCCAATCAGGAGAACCCGGACGTAGCGCCCCTGGTCGTCTCAGCTGCGGTGGAGCCGGATAGCGCTGAGCCTCCGGTATCTTTTATTGATCCGCTGCCGGGCAATCGACCGGCGGAGCCTGCCTTTGATGCGGGCTGCTGGCAGCCGCTGATCGGACTGCTGGTGCTGTTGGGGCTGGTCGGGCTACCGCTGCTGCTGTTTTTGAGTCGCCCGGGTGGGGTAATCGGCGGCGGCGGGCGCGATCGCACCGAAACCTCAGAGCCGCCCCCCCAAGTTGGCTCCTATGCTAACGACGAAGCTAATCGCAAAAGACAGATCCAGGCGCGCCGTGCTGCGCTAGAAATCAACGAAGCCTATTTTAATCGCCTAATTAACCAACTCTTTTATCGCCAGTACCCCAACCTCCAGGATCGCCCCCTGACCAGCAGTGCTGAAGATGCCCCGCTGCGACTTCGGTGGGATAACCTGGCCGTTGACACCTTGGATCTCCTCGAACAAAATCTCAGCCAGCGGGCCCGTCGTGCCCTGGGCAGCTATGGCCCTAACAATCGAGATGCCTGGCGCAGCAGCGTCAATCGCGTCAATGTGAGCAGTAGATCCCTCTACGACCTGGCCGATGGCAAATTTCTCCAGCTGTTTCCAAACCTCAGCCCTGACCAGACGCTAGCCCAGCCCATCGGCCAGATCTGGTACGGTCTCAGTGATGATCGGGTGCGCGATCTGGAGTCCGGGGAGGCGTTAGAAAATATCCAATTTGAGCCAGGGGCCTACAGCCAGCAGCTGACGGGCCAGCTGAACCCAGGCGACGGCCAGGTGATCACCCTCAACCTCTCAGAGGGGCAGATTTTGCGCCTCAATTTGCAAGCCACCCCCGGCAGCACGCTGCTCTCACTCTATTTGCCCACCCCCGACGAAGCTACGCCCTTTTTGCTGTCTGACTCATCTGAGACCACCTGGTCAGGGCAGCTGAGCCAGTCTGGCCTCTACGAAGTGGTGGTGGTTTCCAGGGCCAACCAGTCCATTTCTTACCGTCTCAATGTCGCCGTCGATAACGTTAGAATCACGCCCGCTCCAGGGCCGGAAGTGCCCGAAACCGATGAAACGCTCGATTCATCAACGGAGGAACCCTCGACAGAAAACTCTGAAGATGTTGTTGATCAAGACTCTGGGGCGGTTTTTCCTACAAATGAGGGGACAGCTGGGGATAGTCAATCAGGCGAGAATTAGCCATTCAGTGGCCTCTGTGGGTAAACGAAGTGTCCAATATGCATAGGTTAACCAGGTTGCTTGAATCACTCATCTAGGCCACCCTGGGCTCGGACGCTGCGTGCGATCGCAGACAGGTCTTCATCCCCAAACCCTTGGGCAATTAGCCCGCTCTCGATCTGTTCGACATAGGCTGCCATCGGGATGGGTAACCCCAGCTCGCGGGCGGCCTCCAGGGCAATCAACAAATCCTTGCGATGCAGCCGCACCCGAAACCCGAGTGGGTAATCATTGTTGATCATGTTGCCGGAGCGGTGGGTCAGGCCCCAGGACCCCGCCGCTCCGCTGCCAACGGCCTGAACCACTTTATCCATATCCAACCCTGCTTTGAGGCCCAGGGCTATGCCCTCTGCCACTGACCAGTAGGTGCCCGCCACAATGATCTGATTGATCGCTTTGGTGAGCTGCCCTGACCCAATCGGCCCGATGTGGGTGATAGTTTTGCCCAGGGCCGCTAACACCGGCATCGCTGTGGCCACATCGGCGGCATCGCCCCCCACCATAATCGATAGGGTGCCGTTTTGGGCCCCCTCTGAGCCGCCAGAGACCGGGGCATCGAGCATTTTAATGTGCTGGTCGGCCAGGGTGGCGGCGATCTGTCGGGTGGCGGTGGGGCTAATCGTCGACATATCCACCACCAGGGCACCGGGCTGCGCCCCGTGGATCACGCCCCCCTCCCCCAGCATGACCGCCTCAACGTCGGGGGTGTCGCTGACGCAGGTGACGCTCACCTCGGCGGTGGCAGCCGCCTGGGCGGGGGAGTCAGCCCGCTGGGCTCCGGCCTCGGCTAAGGGCAGTTCGCGATCGCGACTACGGTTATGCACCGTGACGATATGCCCGGCTTTGAGCAGGTTTAGCCCCATGGGTACGCCCATCGTACCCAGTCCGATTAATGCAACCTTCATTGACAGGTCTCCTGGAGATGTCTCCTAAAAAAAGCCCCCGGCACGGGCCAGGGGATCAAACATGAGGATAGAAAATGAAAATGGCTGAGCAGCGAAGGATCGCTACTGAGACGACTTAACCACCAGCACAGGGGTCAGCAGCACAGGGGTCTTCAAGAGGGGCAGCACAGGGGTCTTCAAGAGGGGCAGCACAGGGGTCTTCAAGAGGGGCAGCACAGGGAGCAGCACAGGGATCAACTTCTTCGGTGCCTGCACCCGCGTCGGGAGCAGAAGCACCACCGCCGCAACCGGTCAATACACCAACGCTAAGCACTGAGGCTGCAGCAACGGCTGCTAAATATTTAACTCGCATAGGGCGTCTCCTCTTAAACTTTTTATCGGTTTATAAGTGGCTTGTTAACCAAGGTCATTTTAACCATAGATTAACCAAAGTTAATTTTAACCACAGATTATGATGCCGTTCAAACCTTAGAAATTGCTGAGAACTATCCCATGAATCCATGAAAAAGTCTGAAATGTTCTGAAATAAAGCCTATAAAGCTAATTATCAGGCACCCAAACCAGACGAAATCCAAACAAAATATGCCGAGACTCAATGGGGCGGGTGTGGCGATAGGCGGCTCGACAAAAACCGGGCAGGTCGTCCCAAGCACACCCTTTCATCACAGCCCGTTGCCCCCCTGATGTCAGGGTTGAGGTGTACTCAAACACGTTGCCCGCCATGTCCTCTACTCCGTACGGACTTCGACTCAGCGGGTAGGTGGCTACGGCATTAGTCCCCGCTTCGCGGCTGCCCTGCCAGTTTGTAGCAGTATCTTGCCAGTCATTGCCCCACGGAAAATAGCGTCCGTCATCGCCCCGAGCAGCCTTTTCCCATTCATCGGCAGTTGGGAGGCGATAGGTGCTGCCGGTTTGCCCAGTCTGTTCACCCCGCCAACGAGCATAGGCCAGGGCATCTTCATAGGACACCAGGACCACGGGATGGTTGGCCTGCTCTGCGGGATAGCGATCGCCCTGCCATAAAAAAGGCTCCACCGCCGCATACGGATGCACTAAAAACCCCTGGGTTTGATAGTCAGCCTCGCTGATCCCTGGCGTGCGGTGGCCTGTGGCCTGGATAAACACCTGATAGTCAGCGTTGGTGATCAGATTTTGGCCCATGCAAAAAGCAGGCAGGGTGCTTTGCTGGCGATCGGGCTCAGCATCAAACCAGCGGCGCTGTCTCAGCTGGCCCTCAGCTTCAGCCTCAGTGCGTTGGGGGGTGACAATAGCCTCGGCTGAGATCTGATAGCCATAGTCGCGCTCGGTGCGATCGCTACCGGCGGTATACTCTCCGGCGGGGATAAAAACAAAATCCCCGCCCGCGTCACACACCGATTGCCCCAAAGGCTCTGATATGGATGGCGTCTCAATCGTCTCAGTACACCCTGTCAGCCCTATCCAAATGCCACACCAAAGACCTGTCGCTACGATATACCGTGAGCGTGCCATATATCCTAATACATACACCTATCGTGTATGTCGTAAAGACGCGATTGCTTGCGTCTCTATCCTATGCCTATCTATGCCTAACCATAATTGGATCGTGACAGATAATGGCCACTGTGACACCTTTGGCTCAGCGGAGGTCGACATGCCCTCGCGCACCTATCGGTTGTATCGCTTTTTAAGCGATCTCGAAGACATTCTCGACGACGAGCCCGATGATTATCAAAGAATTTTACGCATTACGCCTATTGTCAGAAAGCTACTGATCAGCTCCTACTGGCTGCAAATGGAGTTTGACCCCCCCTCCCCCAAAACGGGCTGGTCAGTAAAATTTTTGTACCGAGAGTTTGAATTTCCCCTCACTGTTCAAATGGTGGCCTGGGCACCGGGACAGGTCTCTACCATCCACAATCACGGCACCTGGGGGATTGTTGCCTTGATTGGCGGGCAAGAAAAAAATATCATCTGGCGACAGACCGATGGCGCTTCCCCTCAGCAGTCGTCGCCTGGGCCGATTGAGAAATCCAGTGAACAGCTGCTGTCCCCCGGCGATATCATCGGATTTACCCCTGGTGCCATTCACCGGGTTGAGCCCCTCGGTGATGAACCTACGGTGTCTTTTAATCTTTATGGGGTGACTGATTTTAAGCGCCGCTATCAGTTTGATGTTGAGACTCAAACGGCAAAGAAATATTGAGAGAGGGTGGAGGGTAGAGGGTGGAGGGTTCTCAATTCTGAGTTTTGAGTTTTGAGTGAAGGCCGATCAGCGCAAACTCAAAATACTCTGCGGGCAGCCGCTTAGGCGTCTACAAAAGTCGGAAATTGAAATTCAAAACTAAATTACCCAATACCCGCTACTCACTACTCAGACTGAACTTTTATCTCAAAGAAAACACCTCACTTTCTCTGGTTGTCCTAAAATTCCTAAAATGCTGCCTACCTAAAAACGCTAGTCATGGCTGATGCCCCCGTTGCTGATAACATCTCCCTGCGAGAACGATTGGTTGTCAAATATCAGAAACTGCCTGCTCCAACTCAAACCATCGTGCAGCTGTTTTCTGTCATTTATGAACCGGTGCCTCGGAATACGGTGCTGGGGTGTTTGATCCACATGCAGGCGACGGATGAAAAAGGCAAAGGGTTTGTTAGCAATAAACTCAGTGCCAAAATCACCCAGCTCGTCAAAGCAGGGGTGCTGGACCAAAAACGCGGCCAAGGCCCGACCTGTCATCCCCTGCTGACGGAAATTGCCACCCGCGATGCGATCAAAGCTAAAACCTTTGACGCGATGGTTCGGGCCATAGAAAACTATCTTCCCATTCGCAACAGTGGCTGGAGAAATAGCCCTCGATACTTTGCCAGCGAGGCACAGTTTATTCGAGATGCCCGTATCGGCCTCTATCGAAAAGACGTCAAATATATTGAGCAGGCATTTTCTGACTACTACCGATATGGCTATAGAGGTGAGCCGATTACGTTTAATGAATTTCTACTGTTGGTGTGTAACAACCCGTTTGATGCTGATTGGTTTGAAACGTTGCCCCCGCAGCTATACAACTCTGCGCTGGGTAGCCTTTTGATCCATGGGCTGCTAAACCTTTCGCCGATAGAGCAACCGTTGGCAATGTTACAAGCCAAGCTTGCGCCCAAACAAAAGCCCAAGCAGGACAATCACAGCCAGTTTGATGTGCAACGACTGCTTTGGGTTGAGCAGTTATTTTTTAGGGGAGACTTGGCGACGGCTGAGAAGGCACTCTCAGGGTTTTCTGAATCAAAAACAGGGCTGAAGAGTAGTCTATCAGGATGGCTGGCGTGTCTGCGCGGCGATTATGAACAGGCCATTGTTGAGTACACCGTCGCGCTGTCTCTGCTCAGGGAGGAGTTGGGCCAGAAAAGAGGTCAGAAAAGAGGTCAAAAAAAAGGTCAGAAAAACCTGTTTTACGATGGCATGGAAGGGATCTTTTTCATCCTGGCCCTGCTAACGGTGGGAACGTCACAGCAGCTAAAAGCCGCTGAAACCTATGTCAATATTATGATCCAGCAGCCCAATCACTGGCTCAGGGAGATCTATATAGCCCTGCGGTTTGTGATCCGCATTCAACAAGGGCTGGTGGATGAAAAAGATCCGCTGTTGGATTTACCAATCATGCCCCATGACTTGGGCAACAGTCTGGAGACACTGATGCTTTCGCTGTGTCATTATTGGGCGGATGTGGACAGTGCCAAAAAACGCTTACCCAATCTGTTGATACCTTTGTTAGAAGCGGCCACCCAATCTGGCTATCGCTGGTTAGCGCTAGAGGCCGCTGCACTGTTGGCTGAGCTAAAACCCAAGGGTGGCTATGATCAGACGGTGGCTCAACTCAACCCAGATGGTGCCATTCAGCCTCTGGTGATGCTGATTCAACCCAAAGCGGCTTGGCAGTTGTGTTTAGATGCGCTGACCCAGCTGACCGAGCAGTCTGTGACCACACCCCAGGTTGCAGAAAAGCGCCTGGCCTGGTTTCTAACCACCTACAGCCGACAAGTGATGTTGGAGCCTAAAGAACAAAAGATTACGAAATCGGGGGTTTGGTCAAAAGGGCGCGCGATCGCACTTAAGCGGCTGGCCCAAGAGGCTCATCAGTTTGACTATCTCACCCCCCAAGATCGGCAGGTCCTGGGCCATATTGTCTCAGACTATAGCTATGGTTACTATGGCTATCAGTCCTACGAATTTGATGATACGGCCATTACGGCGCTGGTGGGCCATCCCCATGTGTTTTTGGCTGACTCCCCCACCGTCCGCATCGATATTGTTGAAGGGGAGCCTGAGCTGCTGGTCAAGCGAGACAAAGACGGTTGGTTGACGCTACAGTTTTCGCCGGAGCTACCCACGGCTAGCGATTTGCTGTGGTTTAAGGAGACCCCTACCCGGATTAAGGTCATTAACGTCAGTGCCGATCACCGTCGCATTGCCACCATTTTAGGGAAGCACAATCAGCTATCTGTCCCCGAATCCGCTGCGGAACAGGTCTTGGCGGCCATCGGTACGGTCTCCCGCATGGTGACGGTGCATTCTGATATTGGCGGGGCCATTGCCAGTGCCGAAGAAGTACCTACCAACAGTCAACCCCATGTTCATTTGTTGCCGGTTGGTGATGGGTTAAGGGTGTCGATCCTATCGCGTCCGTTTGCGGAGGGGGGTGCCTACTACCCGCCGGGGGCTGGGGGAGCTACGGTGATTGCCGAGATTGAGGGCAAACGCCTGCAAACCACGCGCAATTTATCCGAAGAAAGAGAGCGGGCTGAGGTAATTCTGCAAACCTGTCCGGTGTTTGATCTCTATGAAGCGGAAAACTGGGAGTGGCTGATCGAGGCCCCCGAAGATTGTTTAGAGCTGTTGCTTGAGTTACAAGCCCTGGGCGATCAGATTGTACTGGAGTGGCCCGAAGGTGAAAAGCTGCGGGTCAGCCAGCAAATTGGATTTGACCGCCTAAAGCTGAATATTAAGCGTCAAAAAGATTGGTTCGCCGCCAGTGGTGAAATCCAGATCGATGATGCCCATGTGATGGATATGCAGCGCCTGATGGAGTTAATGGCTGCCAGCCCTGGGCGGTTTGTGGCCCTGGGGGATGGCCAGTTTTTGGCTCTGACCCAGTCTTTTCGCAAACGACTCCAGGAGCTGAGCTCTCTCTCAGAAAATCATGGCAAAGATACTCGATTCCATCCTCTAGCCGCCCTGGCCTTAGAAGACTTTATTGATGATGCAGGCAGCGTCAAGGCGGATAAACATTGGAAAGCTCATCTGAAACGCCTAAAAGAAGTCCAAACTCTGCAACCGGAGCTGCCCTCTACCCTCAAGGCCGAGCTGCGAGACTATCAGGTAGAGGGGTTTGAGTGGATGTCTCGCCTGGCCCACTGGGGGGTGGGGGCGTGCCTGGCCGATGACATGGGGCTGGGTAAAACCTTGCAGGCGCTGGCGGTGATTCTTACCCGTGCGCCAGAGGGGCCAACCCTGGTAATTGCCCCCACCTCGGTGGGGATGAATTGGTTAGAGGAGGCCGAACGATTTGCCCCCACCCTAAACCCCATCAGCTTTGGCGGCGGCGACCGACAGCAGCTGTTAGATCAGCTAGAGCCGTTTGATCTGCTGGTGTGCAGCTATGGGCTTCTGCAACAAACTGAGGTGGCTGAGATGCTGGCCCAGGTCCAGTGGCAAACCATTGTTTTGGATGAAGCCCAGGCGATTAAAAATATGGCCACCAAACGCTCCCAGGCAGCGATGAAGCTCCAGGCTGAGTTCAAGCTACTCACCACCGGCACCCCCATCGAAAATCATCTGGGAGAATTGTGGAATCTGTTCCGCTTTATCAATCCGGGGTTGCTGGGCTCGCTGGATAGCTTTAACCAAAAGTTTGCCACCCCCATTGAGCGCTACCAAGATAAGCAGTCCCGTAATGCGCTCAAAAAACTGATTCAACCTTTCTTACTGCGGCGCACCAAGCAGCAGGTGCTCTCAGAGCTGCCGTCCCGCACTGAGATTGTGCTCCATGTCGAGCTGAGCAAGCCTGAGATGGCATTTTATGAGGCGCTGAGACGGGATGCGATCGCAAAACTCACCGACAGCGATGTGACCGCGGGTGCCAAACATTTGCAAGTCCTGGCCGAAATCATGAAGCTGCGCCGCGCCTGCTGCAATGCCAAGCTGGTGGCTCCTGATACGCCTCTCCCCAGTGCCAAACTCGACGTGTTTAGCGAAGCCTTAGAAGAACTCTTGGAAAATCGTCATAAGGCACTGGTATTTAGCCAGTTCGTCGATCATCTGCGGATCATTCGAGAATACCTTGATCAGCAGAAAATTACCTACCAGTACCTCGACGGCAGCACCCCCGCTAAGGAGCGCAAAAAGCGGGTTGATGCTTTTCAATCAGGCGAGGGAGAGGTGTTTTTGATCAGCCTCAAGGCGGGCGGTACCGGCCTCAACCTCACCGCCGCCGACTATGTTATCCATATGGACCCCTGGTGGAACCCAGCCGTAGAAGACCAGGCCTCTGACCGCGCCCACCGCATTGGCCAGCAGCGCCCGGTGACGATCTATCGCCTGGTCACCAAAGGCACCATCGAAGAAAAAATTGTCGAACTGCACCAGCAAAAGCGAGACCTGGCCGATAGTTTGCTAGAGGGGACGGAGATGAGTGGGAAGATTTCCACCGATGAGTTATTGCGGTTGATTAGTGGGGGGTAGGGTTTCTCAGCCTTAACTTAACCTCTACCAAGGTGCCGCTTAGACGGCTGCGCCATTCTATTAGGTAAATACCGATAACGATAGACCTCGCTACACGGTCTGGAGGTTAACCCATGAAATGTTTATTGATCGCGATGGTCCTTGCGATCGCTACAGTCTCTGTCGCCCGTCCGGCTCAGGCTGACACTCAGGTTGCTACTGCCTGGAATCCTTTTGAATTGGCCTTTCTCGCCTATAGAAATGGTCTCTCTGACCAGGGGATTCCGGGATATGGCAATTTGGGTCAGGCCTATCACCTCGGTCAGATCACTGCCGAAGATGTGGTGGGCGCTGCTGTTGAGGCGGACTATCTGAATGCAACGGCGCTTGAGGATAGCAGGTATATTTCGAGCGTTGGCAGTCAGTTGGAGTTCTTTGTGAACACCTATTAGGGGATGGGATAGCTCTGAGTTTTAAGCTTTGAGATGAAGATTGAGTTTGATAGTTTTCTTTCGATCTAAAATTTAGAACTTAGAACTCTCCTCCTCCTGAAGACTGTCTATATGTCTACTGAATGTCTACTGAGACGACTTACTAAGGGGACCGCACATAAATAAAACCCCGGCTGAAAAGGGTAATGGGTAATGGGTAATGGGCTTCGGCGTGAGCTCAGCCGAACGGTAATGGGTAATGGGCAACGGCAGGGAGATTATTTAGCTGCAAGCGACTAACGACTCCCTCCTGACGACTCCCTCCTGACGACTGTTCAGCCTGTTGTTTGCGCTTGGAGCCAGCTGAGATATGGGGGAGAGCCGTTGGTGATTGCGATCGCGACGATCTCCGGCACCTCATAGCTATGCAGTTCCCTCACCTTGGCTTCGAGAATTGAGAAGCGGGCCAAATCAGCCTTGATCACCAGTTGAAATTCTGGGTCATGGTGGATCTCCCCCTGCCATCGATAGACAGAATGCACTGGGAAAATATTTACACAGGCTGCCAACCGAGCCTCAACCAGCGCCGACGCAATGAGCCTGGCCTCTGCTTCAGAGCTGGCGGTGACTAAGACAATTCCCAACTGACCCATACAACTCAATAAGTCTCAATTTTGAATTCCACTTCACCCACTCACCAGCGCACTCGCCCATTCACCGGCGCAGCGTACTCACCCAACACCCAAAAAGTCTATCTTTAAGTCGTCGGCAGTATCTCAGTCCTGAGTTGGACCGTTCACTCAAAACTGAGAACTCACCATTATTTTGCCTACGCACTAAGTGGCTGCTCTACCGAGCTGAGATGACCGACTGCATTCATCAACTGCGCCCCCGATAGGATGGCATTGTCTAAAATCGTGTCGATCAGATTAGCCGCAGTCAGATCAGAGCGACTCAGGTCGGCCTGTTGCAAGATAGCCCGCTTGAGCTGGGCTGAGGTCAGATTTGCCCCGGTGAGCTGAGCCCGAGTCAGGTTGGCATGTTGCAGATTGGCGTCGGCAAAATTGGCGGCGATAAGATTGCACCCAACAAAGCTGGCTCCCTTCAGACGCGCCTGCGAGAAATTAACGCCGCTGAGATCCATCCCATCAAAGGTGAGGCCGTTGAGAAACGCCCCAGACAGATTTACTGCGTTGAGTTGAGCTGCCTCAAGACGGCCCCCATAGAGTCTGACCTCTGCCAGGTTAGCCCAAGCAAGGTTAGCACTGCTAACGTTGGCCTCTCGTAAATTGGCCCCATAGAGATTGACCCCACAGAGATTAGCCTTTGTTAAATTGCTCTGACGTAAATTAACATGCCCTAAGTTGGCTCCGCTGAGCCTGGCCTCTGAGAGATCGCTGCGGATCCAAAAGGCACCCAGTCCTATAATTTTGGTCAGATCAGCCGCAGTCAAACAGCTTTCGCTTAGTTTGGCAAACTGCAAATTAGCCCGATTTAGATTAGCCTCTGTAAAATTGGCTTTGGTTAAAAATGCTCGGCTTAAATTGGTGTTCGCCAGATTTGCACGGGATAAATTCACCCCCACCAAAATGCGATTAGACAAATCAAGATTACTCAGGTTGACCCCTGTAAAATTGCGATATCCGGTTTCATATAACCTTAGGAAGTCTTTTGCATGCATTTTCAAGGAACCTTCAGATTGCACTCGTTCGCATTTTTTTATCAAGACATCACCCCAGTGTCTGACCTGACGGCAACCTGTGGGGATGGGGTAGGATGCTTATTTCGGGCTCATTTCTTAAGGTAGACGCTTAGATTGTTAAATACGGCTATGCTTCATCTTGGTTGACATAGCCACTCAAAACTTAAGAAAACCTAAAATTTGATAAATAAATGCTAAGAGCTAAAAAGATTGGCCTGATCTTTCCTTTAGAGAGCACACCATGCACCCTCAGTGGGACAACATCCGCAAGAATTTAGGTGAGTGGTACGGCTCATTTGCCCAATATTCTCCCGATGGCGTCTGGGTTAAAGAAACCCCCAGCGTGTTAACGCTGGTCGAGGATCAGCCTGATCAGCAAATGACCCTGGAGCTAAAGCGCACTTCACCGGGTGGTATCACTGACACCACGGTGAGAACATTTAGCTACCCAGGCCCGGCTCCCCATGTGTATTTTTTTGAGACAGGGGCTTTTTCCCAAGGAGCCCGGCGGTATCACTCTGGTCAATTTGGCGCTGAGCTGGCGCTAACCCAGGCCAAGCAGCGGCGGCGGTGTGTGCAGATGTATGCGGGTAATGCAGACCTTACTAGCCACCTGGCCTATGTCACCCTCATCCAAGAGCAGCGGGGAGAGCCTGTTGCAGATTGTTTGTCGCCGCTGACCCTGGCCGATCTGCAGGGGAGTTGGCAGGGACAAGCCAAAGTGGTTTCCGCTCAGACCGCCTCTGGGGATTTATCTAGGTCAGTTCCTGCCGAGCCTAGCGCTTGGCATTTAAATTGCGCTCCCCCAATTGAAGACTTGATTAGAGATCCGATTGAGCCTTCGGTTGAATACCAAGCCACTATTGGTAAGATTTACCAACAGACGATTGTCGCCACCGCCAATGCCGCCACCCCCAAAGGCCAGCGGCTGGTTGCCCAGAAAGATGTCCCCTGGCAAATGTTGCTGTTGCCAGGCTCAACCTATTGCATCCTGCCTCAGCAGATTTACCCAGACAGACCTTTTACACTGGAAGTGGGCTGGCTGATCGCGCCCCGTCGATGCCAGCGCTTACTCCGCTGCTACAACGCCCAAGGTGAATGGACCCATCTCATCCTCGCCATCGACGAAAAACAAGACGGATAAACCTGACAGATAACGCTGACGAATCAAAATGCCTCATCCACTGCTCTCCCAAATTCCGGGTGCCCCGCTACAGGGGCTAGCCGCCGCTGATCGGCTGTGGCAAACCTATCGAATGGGAGATATCCCGATCCCCCAGGTGGTCACAACCGCCCCAGAACGACTCCCGACGCCTGATTTTGATGTGGTCATTTGCGGCGGCACCTTGGGGATTTTGCTCGGGGCCACCCTGGCCAAATCGGGTTGGCGAGTCGCCCTGCTAGAGCGGGGCACGTTGCGCGGGAGAGATCAGGAATGGAACATTTCGCGACAGGAGCTCCAGACTTTTGTCGAACTGGGTGTGCTCAGCGAAATCGAACTTGAGACCGCTATCGTCACCGAGTACAACCCGGCTCGTATTCGGTTCTCTGGGGGGCAGGCTGTCTGGGTCAACAATGTTTTGAATATCGGCGTGGACCCGGTTTATTTGCTAGAGCAACTCAAACAAGTGTTTTTAGCCGCTGGGGGGCAGCTGTATGAGAAAACCGCTTTCCAGGCTGCGGTGGTGCATCCCAACGGGGTGGCGGTCACCGCGGGTGAGCAGCGATTGACCAGTCGCTTGCTGATCGATGCCATGGGGCACTTTTCTCCGATGGCTCAGCAGGCTCGACAGGGTGAGCGACCCGATTCGGTCTGCTTGGTGGTGGGCACCTGTGCCGAGGGCTACCCAGATAACAAAACCGGTGATTTATTGGTTTCCTTCTCCCCGATCCGCAACCAATGTCAATATTTTTGGGAAGCTTTCCCCGCCAGGGATGGGCGCACGACCTATTTGTTTACCTATCTAGATACCCACCCATCTCGGCCTAGCCTGAGCGATCTATTTGACGATTATTTTGCCCTGCTACCTGACTATCAAAATATCTCACTAGAACAATTGTTCTTTAAACGGGCCTTGTTTGGGTTCTTTCCGGCCTATCGCCGTAGTCCTCTCCGATATCCTTGGGGGCATACCCTGGCTGTCGGAGACAGTAGCGGTAACCAATCGCCGCTGAGTTTTGGGGGCTTTGGGGCGATGGTGCGTCACCTCGATAGGCTGAGTCAGGGGATAGAAGATGCCCTCCGACAAGATTTGCTCAGCGCCAGCGCGTTGGGATGGCTGCATCCTTACCAACCTAATTTGTCGGTTACCTGGCTGTTTCAAAAGGCGATGAGTGTGGGGGTTAATCAAACCCTCTCCCCCGATCACATCAATGCGCTACTCAGCACGATCTTTGCCGATATGGCTGCCCTCGGAGATGACGTGCTCAGACCCTTTTTACAGGATGTAGTGCAGTTTGGCCCCCTGGCCAAGACACTCTTGCGAACCTCGATTTATCATCCTGCCCTGGTGGCTAAAATCTTGCCCCAGGTGGGGGTGAGTGCCATTGCCGACTGGTCGGGGCACTATGGGGGATTAGCCACCTATAGTTTGCTCAATCGATTAGTCGGTAGCGCTCCTTTAAAGGCCTTGCCCCAGGCACTATCGGTTACGCAGCGCTATTATTATCAGCGTTGGCAAGAGGCCCTACAGTATGGCTCAGGGGGCGATCATCCATGAATTTTTCATTGGCACGACAGCGGTTTTATCGAGAAATTTCGCAACCCGATGGCCAGATCGATCTCGCGATCGCAGCCCTCTACATCGCCCAAGAAGACTACCCCACGATCAACCCAGCGACTTATCTCAACACGCTAGACACCCTGGCCAATGAGGTCAAAGGGCGGTTGCCAACACCGCGCTATCCCTTAAAAATCATTCAAATCCTCAATGGTTATCTCTTTGATGAGTTGGGCTTTACGGGTAACCAACAGGACTATTACGATCCTCGCAATAGCTACCTCAACGAGGTCCTCGACCGGCGCATGGGGATTCCTATTACCCTATCACTGATGTATTTAGAGATTGCCAAGCGGATTGATTTTCCGATGGTAGGGGTGGGGATGCCGGGGCACTTTTTGGTTCGCCCCACCGTTGATGAGATGGCGGTGTTTGTAGATCCCTTTAATGGTGGGGAGGTGATGTTTGAGGCCGACTGTGAAACCAAGTTTCATCAGCTTTATGGACCTAACGCCCAATGGCATCCTGATTTTCTCAGTCCGGTGTTGCCAAAGCCCTTTTTGGTGCGGATGCTCACGAACCTCAAAATGATTTATCTCAATCGACGCCAGTTTGACCGGGCGATCGCGATTCTCGATCGGCTGCTGTTACTCAACCCAGACAATGTCTACGAATATCGCGATCGCGGTCTGATCCACTACCATCTCAATCACTATGCTGCCGCTAAGCAAGATCTCCGGCAGTATCTCCAGGGATCAACAAGCCCGTCAGATATCGCAAAAATTGAGTTACTCCTGGCCCAAATCGAACAGGAGTCGTCCGACTGAAAGACACCTTATTCGTGACTCCACACATCCCTTTAGCCTGTTTTTTTGAGACCAGGCTAATTTTTGGGATTGAAAATCGCTATACAATGGGAGCCCTGTCAGTCATGGGTCTGCTATGGATGTGATTCCTGCTATCGATTTGCTTGAAGGTCGCTGTGTGCGGCTCTATCAGGGGGACTATGAACAGTCTCAAGTCTTTGACCAAGACCCGGCTGCTGTTGCCCAGCGCTGGGTCGATGAAGGGGCGACCCGGTTGCATCTCGTCGATCTCGATGGAGCCAAAGCGGGTAAGCCAGAAAATTGGCAGGCGATTAAAGCAATTGTGAATGCGGTTAATGTGCCCGTGCAGGTAGGCGGTGGTCTGCGGGATCAAGATCGTGTCTCTGGTCTGTTTGATCTCGGCGTACAATACGCCATTCTCGGCACTGTTGCGGTTGAAAATCCTGAGTTAGTGGGCGAACTCAGCCAACGCTTTCCGGAGCGTATTTTTGTGGGCATTGATGCCCGTGAGGGCAAAGTCGCTACCCGCGGCTGGCTCGAAACCTCAGAGGTGATGGCCATAGATTTGGCCCAGCGAATGGGGGCACTGGGAGCCGCTGCCATTATCTATACTGATATTAAAAGAGATGGGACTTTGCAGGGACCTAACCTGGATGCACTCAGGGAGCTTGCCAGTGCCATCGATACCCCGATCATTGCCTCGGGTGGCGTTAGCTCGCTGACTGATTTACTCAGCCTGTTGGGCATTGCCCCTTTAGGCGTGACGGGGGTGATTGTGGGTAAGGCTCTTTACACGGGCGATGTCTCTCTCAAGCGCGCACTCCAAGCGATTGGGCCAGGTCGACTGCAAGATGTGCCGCCGGATTTAGGCGGCTCAGCTTGGGCATAGCGTTTGAACGTCATCGTCGTTGAATTGTCTGAACCTCAAGCCAGGACAATTCAACGCTGGGGGGACTTGTTATCTGTTTGGCAACAGTTTGTTTGTACTATACAAGAGACTCACTCAAAGCTGGGTCACTTGAAAACAGCACCAGCAAAAACTGTATAAAGTGATTCATCTAATAGATTAGGCGTAGATAGGTCTCGATGGAGAGGCTTTAATTCGTTTATCTTGGGATCCATTTGTTGAAGAACATTGACAAAATTATTTGCCGAACAGATTAGCTGATCTCCCTGATTTAGGCAGGGTTGTTTTGGGTAAGTGTTCTTAATGGAGACTCCAAAGCTTTGTTGGTAAAGGGTTGTGTAATAGAAGAAAAAAACAGGGTAGTCTCGATTTAGTGTCCTGAATCTAGCAGACAGGGACTGTAGAGAGAGTAGCACCGCAAGAAAATTGTTCGAGAGTGGTGTGAATTTAACAAAAATAGGGTATTTTGGTGCTATGAAAAGACTGTTGAATTAGTGCTACACCTTTTCTCGAGATTTAGCACCCATATCGCAGCCGACGCCAAACAGCATTTCACACGATATTTCACACAATTAGTGCACATTCGCGAGGTTAATCAAGACTATGAGTGACGCTGTTCTTTCTCAATTAGTAGAAGCTGAGGCCCAGTTGGCTTCTCAAGAAACCCAGTTAATGGAAAAAATCTCCGCTCTCCAAGGCCAGCGCCAAGGGTTGCAAACTGTGATTGATATGTTTCAATCACCGGCTAATAGCAATGGGTCTGCTATTTCCCTGGATGCCCTTGACGAGGTTGTAACGGTTGCCAAGACGGCCACCAAGACAGCTCCTAAGAAAACGACCAGAAAGGCAAAAGCGCCTACCCAAGCTAAGAAGACGACAACTAAGCGCGCCACCAAGGCTCCAGCGGCTAAGGCAAAAGCGACTGCTACAAAGACAAAGGCTGCTGCAAAGGTTACTAAGGAAAAGGCTCCTCGGAAAGCACCGGCTGCTCGCAAAGCAAAGCCAGGTAAGGCCCCTAACTGGCAGCGCTATGTCCAAGAGCCTTTTCGCAAGTCAGCGCTGCCGGATGTCGTTGCAAATATTTTAAATGCACAACCCGATCAAGTCTTCAAGATTGCAGAGATCATGGAAGCGATCTTCAAGAGCGATATGCCTAAGGCAACTTTCCTCAAGGCGCGTAATCGGGTTTCTAACATTCTCTCAGCGGGTGCTCGCAATGGTGATTGGGGCCGTGGCCGCGGTGGTACCTACAGCATGTCGAAGTCAGCCCTACCTAAGTAAGCTTTAGGCTGATTTGTATATCCAAATCAAAAAAGCGTCCGCTAAATTTAGCGGACGCTTTTTGTTGGGGCACCCTCGGAGCAAGGGGCATGATGCCTAAGACTACAAAATGCCTGACCTGTAGCGCTCGGGTGGCTAAGACTTGGGTGCTTGACCTTTGCTCAGGTACTGCTTGAGTAGATAGTCTTTGAGGATCGCCTCAATGTCTTGAGAGGGCTGAGTTTGTGAGCTGTCTGACCGGGGGCTGGGGGTGGCTTCAGGTTTGTAGAGGGTTTCACGGGTCCACAAAACAAAGAATACTAAGAGAGCAACTAGGGGGAGTAGAGGCATGATGACTCCTTTTTGTGAATGGGTAAAATGCACCCTGTATGGGATAAGTGATTCTACAGAGAGGTTTGTGACTATTCCTCAAAACACGCCACTTAGATTTCTTCATGTTGAGGTGATCTCGTACTCAGGCCGTCTCAAATTTGCCCAGTCTGCTTTTTGCGAAAGTATTGTTACAAATCCATCGCTTTAAGGAAACCGAAGGCTTGGAAAGTTTTTATATTGGAAGATATCAGTTCGTAATCACAATTCCTTGTTGGAGGGTCATTCCTCTGCGGGCTGTTTAAAGTGAGTTTATCTAAACAAGGAGCCTGTCGATGAGTGCTGCCTCTACTTACCGCATGACAGAGCGCTGTCGAGCGCGCAGCTATCGACGCTGGCATCGTCTCCAAAGCAAGTTGCAGATTTTGCGATCGCAGCTAGGGTTTAACCATACAACGGCGTCTTGCCCCTCGGTTTGTGAGGGGTGCCAGCACTACCACGGCATCGCCTATGGCACCCAAGAACGGGTTCAGCTGGTGTGTGCCTTCCACCCCTATGGTTGGCTAGAGCCGACGGCTTGCCCAGACTGGTGCGGTTGAGGGGCCGCGGGATAATGGGCTGGGTAATATGCTCAGGGCAGTGGTCAGGGGAATGGACCCGGTGATGGGCGGGCCAGAGGATGTTCTAGAGTGCGGCATCCCATGGGGATTTGATAGTTTTGAGCCACAGGGTTGCTAATCGTTCCAGCTAATCGTTCAAGGTTTACAGCTGATGACCGTTTCATGACAAAGGCTGACGGATCTGACTGAGCGGGTGGTCTGAGGGTATAGTTTTAGGTGGTCTGAGGGTATAGTTTTAGGTGGTCTGAGGGTATAGTTTTAGAACAATAGTCTAAAACTGCGTTCTCAAGCTGTGGGTTAAGATCACAGGCTAAAGCAACGGGTCAGAACTATAGTCAACAGTAACGGTCTACGTCCCACCAGCTGGGAAAAGCCTGCTGCTTCCTGTCCCAGATGCCCATGGTTGATTTTTCTGTGGCGATTCGCACCTACAATGGCGCTAAGCGATTGCCCAACATTTTAGCAGCGCTCAAAGCTCAGTCCCTGATTGACGGCACGTTTAATCAAGGAAGTTTTAAGTGGGAAATTTTAGTCGTCGATAACAACAGTACCGATAACCCCCAAGCCATTATTGAGCAATTTCGGCTGGGCTGGCCCGAGGGGTTGTCAAAGTGTTCACTGCGCTATGTGCTAGAGCCCAAGCAGGGCGCTTCTTTTGCCCGACGACGGGCGCTGTTAGAGGCCCAGGGACGATGGGTAGGCTTTTTAGATGATGACAATATTCCCCACGTCAACTGGCTGGCCGCGGCCTATCGCTTTGGTCAGGCCCATCCCCGGGCAGCGGCATTTGGGGGGCAGATCCATGCCCGGTATGAGTCTCCGCCCCCGGCACACTTTGATCGCATCGCCTCTTTTATGCCCGTGATTGAGCGTGACGAAACCATTTGTTTTACCCAGGGCTGGCGAGCGATGAGCAATCTGGTGCCGCCGGGGGCTGGGCTTGTGGTGCAGCGACAGGTTTGGCTCACCCATGTGCCTGAGGTATTGACCCTCAAGGGGCCAGTGGGGACTAGCCTTGCCCAAAAGGGAGAAGATACCGAAGCCTTACTCCACCTTAAGAAAGCCGGTTGGGAAATTTGGTTTAACCCTCAGATGCGGATCTATCACCAGATTTCGCGCCATCGTTTTGAGCGGGACTATCTACGTCGTTTTTTTGAGGGCGTGGGGCTGAGTAAGTACACAACCCGGATGGTGGCCTGCGCCCGTTGGCAGCGCCCCCTGATGACGCTTCTATTTCTGATGAGTGATATCCGCAAGCTATTGCACCATGTGATCACCCACGGTCTCTGTTTAGATGTGGTGGCCGCCTGCGAGCGTCAGCTGATCGTGAGTAGCCTGTGGAGCCCGTTTTACACCTGGAAACAGTGGCTATGCCGGTAACGCTGATCTATCGAGATCAGCTATTGCCTTATTCTGAAACCTTTATCCCAGCTCAGGCCGAGACCCTTGATCGCTATGCCCCTCAATATGTCGGTAGCTCACGGATAGGCGGCGTTGCTAACCTCTCCCCCGCTCCGATCATTTTGGGAGAGCTGGTCTGGCCCAGCAGCTTTTGGAAATTTACCTACAAGCTCACCGGTCAAGTGCCAGGGCGTTGGCTGTGGGTGCTTGCTCAGAGGCAGCCTAGTTTACTCCATGCTCATTTTGGCGGCGACGGCGGGTTTGCAGCTCCACTGGCCCGACGGCTAAAGATTCCGCTGGTGGTTACCTGCCATGGTTACGATGCCACCTGGGTAACCCCCCCGTTACGGAGTCGAGATCTTTTGTCTCGAAGGGGTGATTTTTTCCGAGCGTTGCTTTTACACAAGCGCGATGCGGCGTTTCAGGCGGCGGCGCAGATTTTGGCGGTCTCTGAGTTTATTCGCGATCAGCTGATCGCGCGGGGGTGCCCGGCGAGTAAAATCCGAGTGCACTATATCGGGGTTGATTTAACCGGGTTTTGCCCCGATGACGCCCAGCCTCGAGAGCCGATTGTGCTATTTATCGGTCGTCTGGTTGAGAAAAAGGGCTGTGCCTACTTGATTGAGGCCATGGCCAGGGTGCAGCAAACCTATCCCGAGGCCAATCTGATGGTGATTGGGGATGGGCCGTTGCGATCGCAGCTCGAAGCCCTCGCCGCCCAAACCCTTAAACGCTATCAGTTTTTAGGTCAACAGCCCCCTGAGCAAGTGCGCCACTGGCTCAACCGCGCCACGCTGCTGGGCGGCCCCAGCATTGTCGCGGACTCCGGCGACGCCGAAGGGTTGGGGATGGTGTTTGCTGAAGCCCAGGCCATGCAAGTCCCCGTGGTGGGGTTCGCCACCGGTGGTATCCCCGAGGTGGTGCGTCATGGTGAGACCGGGCTGTTGGTTCCTGAGAAAGATGTCAACGCCCTGGCCCTGGCAATTGTAGACCTATGGGCG